>JAJYFI010000143.1:0-2697 GCA_021790955.1 bacterium
GACCACTTTATCCGCGCCTCCGATCTCGCCTCTCTCGTCCTGCGCCCGCCGGCGGCCTTCGCCGCCTATGTGTCGGACGCCGAAGGCGAGGTCGTCGTCAAGGCCGTCCCTTCCCGATCGGACAAGGCGGTCGCCTTCGAGAAGCATCGCCTCCCGGAGGGCGCCGCGGTGTCCCTGCGGCTGCCGTTTGAACGGACGGGCGTGCTCGACTGGCTCTGCCGCCAGGGGCCGCGTGAAAACGATGGCTATATGGCGAGGCATTTCGACCGCAAGATTTCCCTTGCCGTCACGCGCCGCTTGTTGGAGACGAGGCTTTCTCCCAACGCCGTGACAGCGATAAGCTGCTCCTTGGGATTGTTGGGAGCCCTCTTTTTCCTGCGCCCGACCCGGCTTTGGGGGTTCGCCGGCGCCCTGATCATCTGGGCGCATTCGGTGGCCGACGGCTGCGACGGGGAAATGGCGCGAATCTCCATGAGGACGAGCGAATTCGGCCGGGCTCTCGACTTTTGGACGGACAATCTCGTCCACGCGGCGCTCTTTGGCGGGCTCGCCCTCGGTTTTTCCCGCCAGGATCACAGCGTCCTTCCCCTCGGCCTCGGGGCGATGTCCTTGGCGGGGGTGGCGGGCTCGGCCTATTTGAGCTATCGCGGGCGCTCCCGGCCCCCCGGCTGGCGCCCGGCGACGTCGTCGGAATGGACGGCGCGGCTTGAACGCTTGAGCGCGCGACTTGAGGAGCGGGACTTCATTTACCTGCTCGTCCTCCTCGCCGCCGTGGGCCGGCTCTATGAATTTCTCTGGGCGGGCGCCTTCGGCTCGCTTCTCTTTCTCGGTATGATGGTTTATCTTGGGGATCGTTCCGGGCTGAAACCCGGCGCGGCGTGCGGGGTGGAATCATGAAAGCGTTGAAATTGGCGCCGGCGGGCGGCCGGCTTGGAGTCCTTTTGCCCGGCATGGGCGCGGTCGCGAGCACCTTTGTCGCGGGGGTCGAGCTCATGAAAAAGGAGCGCGGCGCCCCGATCGGGTCGCTATCGCAGATGCAGGCCATCCGTCTCGGCCGCAGGGACGAGAACCGATCTCCTCGCATCAAGGACTGCGTGCCGCTGGCGCGACCCGGCGAGCTGGTCTTCGGCGGATGGGACCTCTTCCCGGACTCGCTCCTCGAGGCCGCCCGCAAGGCGGCGGTGCTGCCGCGCGAAACGATCGAGGCCGTGGCCGAGGATCTCGACGCCGTCAGGCCCATGGCGCCCGTTTGGGACAGGGCTTACTTGCGCAACCTGACGCCGCGTCTCGACCCCAAGAAGGCCAGGAATAAATGGGAAGCGGCCGCGCTCCTCCGGGAGGATATCCGGAAATTCCAAAGAATGAGCGGGGCCAAGCGCCTTGTTATGATCTGGTGCGGCTCGACCGAGGTCCTTCCGACGCCGGGGCCCGCGCACCGAAGCCTGCGGGCTTTCGAGCGGGGCCTGAAGGCCGACGCGCCGGAAATCCCGCCGTCCATGATCTACGCGTACGCCGCGATCTCGATGGGCATCCCCTACGCCAACGGCGCTCCCAACCTGTCCGCGGACGTCCCGGCCCTGGTCGAGCTCGCGCAACAGACCGGCGCCCCGATCGCGGGAAAGGATTTCAAGACGGGCCAAACCCTGATGAAGACCGCGCTCGCGCCCATGCTCAAGGCGCGGATGCTGGGGCTTTCGGGCTGGTATTCGGCCAACATTCTCGGCAATCGCGACGGCGAGGTCCTTGACGATCCGGGCTCCTTCAAGACCAAGGAGAAAAGCAAGATGTCGGTCCTGGACGGCATCCTCGATCCCAAGCTCTACCCCCAGCTCTACGGCAGCTACCACCACAAGGTTCGGATCGACTATTACCCGCCCCGCGGCGACGCCAAGGAGGGCTGGGACAACATCGACATCATGGGATGGCTCGGCATGCCCATGCAGATCAAGATCAACTTCCTCTGTCGCGACTCGATCCTCGCCGCGCCGATCGTGCTCGACCTGGCGCTCTTTTTGGACCTCGCCAAGCGCGCGGGGATGTCGGGCGTCCAGGAGTGGCTTTCCTTTTATTTCAAGTCGCCCCAGTGCCGCCCCGACTTGAGGCCGGAGCATGACCTCTTCATCCAGCATTGGAAGCTCAAAAACGCCCTGCGTCTCATCATGGGCGAGTCGCCGCTCGACCACGCGGGGCTCGATTATTATGACGCGACGGCGAACGGGCAGAGGCCCGGCCGCCGAGACCCAGAGCTCGCCTTGGCCTCCCGCTGATGGCTGCCCGAGGGAGGGGGGCCTCTTCGTCGCGTCGTTTCGTCGCGCTAGGTCTCATGTCGGGGACCTCGATGGACGGGGTGACCGCGGCGCTCGTGCGCTTCAACGGCGAGGGCGCCAAGGTCCTTCGCCACCGCACCTATCCCTACTCGGGCGCGTTGCGCGAGAGCCTCTCCCGCGCGGCGCGGCTGACGACCCCGGAGCTCTCCAGGCTCAATTTCGCCCTGGGCGAGGCTTTCGCCGCCGCGGGCCGGAAGCTCGCGGGAGAACTCCAGGAAACCTGTGGGCTTACCCACGTGATGCCGCCATGATCGCTTCCTCCACCGGCCGGCCCGACTCCTCGGCCCGGCGGACCGCTTCGAGCACCCGCTTGTAGTCTCTCGGCATCACCTTTACGAAGGAGCTGATCGTCTGCGGCCACGATGCGATC
>JAJYFI010000143.1:2707-4939 GCA_021790955.1 bacterium
AGGCGTCAAGCTCGACGTTGTCGGCTCCCACGGCCAGACCGTCTGGCACGGCTCCGTCGACGAGCCGCGCAACACCCTGCAGCTGGGAGAGCCCTCGGTGATCGCCGAGCGCCTCAAGACGCCGACGGTCGCCGATTTCAGGCCCCGGGACATGGCGGCCGGGGGGGAAGGGGCGCCGCTCGTGCCGGCCTTCGACCTCTACTGCTTCGGGGGCGGCCCCCTGCGGGCCGTCCAGAATATCGGCGGGATCGCGAACGTTTCTTTCGTCGGAAAAGGCCGGCTGTGGTCGGCCTTCGACACGGGCCCTGGAAACTCCCTCTTGGACGCCGCGTGCCGGCTCTCCACGGGCGGACGAATGAGGATGGACGAAGGAGGGAGGCTCGCGGCTCGCGGCGAAGCGGACAGGGCGAAGGTTGAGAGGTTGCTCGCGGATCCCTACTTCAAGCGGCGGCCTCCCAAGTCGCTCGACAAGGATTATTTTGGAGAAGCCTACCTGCGCCGCCATTTTTCGCCTCTGACATCGGGGCGTCTGTCGAACCTTCTTGCGAGCCTTTCACTGCTCACGGCGCGTTCCATCGCGCGCGCCTACGAACGTTTCTCTCCCAAGGCCGCGCATCTCCTTGAAATGATCGTTAGCGGCGGGGGGGCGCACAACGACTTCTTGATGAAGGCCCTTCGCGATGAGTTGAAAGGCCTTCCCGTGCATCCAAGCGACCGCTACGGCATCCCCGCGATGGCCAAGGAGGCGGCGGCCTTCGCTTGGATGGCGATGGAAGCCCTCGGCGGGCGCCCCAATAACTGCCCCGTGGCCACTGGCGCGGACGGCCCGAGGATTCTGGGCAAGATCATCCCAGCATGATCCCAGCAAGCATCAGAAGGCGCATGGAGGGCTACCCTTTGTTTTACCGCAAGGTCTGGGAAGCCTGCGCCCGTATCCCCAAAGGCGAGACACGAAGTTACGGCTGGATCGCCCGCCGCATCGGCAGGCCCGGCGCCGCCAGGGCCGTGGGGAGGGCGCTCGCCCAAAACCCCTTCGCGCCAGCCATTCCCTGCCACCGCGTCATCGCGGCCGACGGCCGGTTGGGAGGCTATTCGGCCCCCGGGGGCCTGCGCGCGAAGATTCGACTCCTCAGGAAGGAAGGAGCCCTCCGAAAGGGTTAAATCGAGCCCACGGGGAGGATCGAACTCCCGGCCTACCGCTTACAAGGCGGTTGCTCTACCGCTGAGCTACGTGGGCGACGCGCTTATTCTAGCTGATCGCCGCGAGCCGCGCCACGCCTGGAGAGAGGAGAGAGGGCCGGCCGCTGAATATTTCGTCACGGCGGCTTTCTTGGGTTTTTGGAAGATAGCGAACCCCTTACCTTATTCCTTGTCTGTGGATTGGCATGATTCCGGCTGTTGGCGGATTTTGCCTCCGGGTTTGGTTGGGTTTTTCTAGGCCCTGTTTAGGAGCTCCGAGCCGGCGCGAAAGTTGCCAACCTTTGGGACATTTCGGCTGCTGATTCCAAGGCCGGTTTTCGTCGCTCCTAAATTATCCACAAAAATTGAACATTGCCAACACTGCTAGTTTTAAATATCAATAACAAATATTTAAAAATTAAAAATTAGTATATATATGCAATATAATTATTAGTATTACGATATTTATTATAACTAATTAACTGTGAAGAAAATACAGATATAAAGCAACATAATAATTATTATCGGTAATTATAAAGGGTGGGAATTTCTTGCCGTTCGGACTCTGCAAGTTTCCCTTTTTGCCGCCGATTCGCTATGATTCCGGGGGCTCATGGCAACGGAACTTGATAAGCTCGCGGCGGTTCTTCGCGATCCGGTCTTCATCGAGATCATGATCAACGAAGATGGCGGCGTATTCGCCGAGAAAGCCGACGGCGAACTGGAAAAGCTGGCCATGGGCCTGTCCCAGGCCGAGCTTGGGGTCTTCCTGAAGTCCTTGGGCCCGCAGGCGGACGGGATCGGGCCTGCCAGGCCTTACGCGGACCTTTCAGCCGTTGATGGCTCCCGGATCCATGTCATCGCGCCTCCCCTGACCCGCCGCGGGGTTTGCGTCACGGTGCGCAAGCGCCCTGCCAAGCGGCCGAGCCTCGACGAGCTGGTCTCCTCCGGGACTTTAAGCCCCGGCTGCGCGGGCTTTCTGCGCTATGCCGTGGCCTGCCGCAAGAATATCCTGGTCGCCGGAGGCGCCAGTTCCGGCAAGACCACTCTCTT
>JAJYFI010000144.1 GCA_021790955.1 bacterium
GCGCCATGGCGGCAAGGCTCGTCGTGCGCGACGTGGGCCGCGTCCTGGGGGTCCCGCTCGCCTCCGTCGACCGCCTGGCCAAGCTCATTCCCGCCACCCCGGGAACCGAACTCTCGAAAGCGATCCAAGACAACCCCGAGATCAAGGAGGCCTCCCGCGACCCCCAGATCAAGAAGCTCCTGGAGCTTTCGCTCAAGCTCGAGGGCTTGAAGCGCCACTCCTCCACCCATGCGGCCGGGACGGTCATCACGAAGGAGCCGGTCGTGCGCTACGCGCCGCTTTCCAGGACCAGCCGCTCCGAAACCCTCACGACGCAGTACGACGGCGAGAGCCTGGGCGCCCTGGGCCTGCTCAAGATCGATTTTCTGGGCCTGCGCACGCTGCGGATCATCGACGACGCCGCACGCATCGTCTCTCGGCGTCTCGGACGGCCCTTTGACATCGCCGCCATCCCTCCGGACGATCCGAAGACCTACGATCTGCTTCGCCAAGGCCACGCCCTCGCGGTCTTCCAGCTCGACAGCTCCGGCATCCGGGACCTCCTCACCCGCCTGAAGCCCACCGATTTTGGCGACATCGTGGCGGTCATCGCCCTCTATCGCCCCGGACCCATGAAGGCCGGGATGCTCGACGACTTCGTGGAGCGCAAGCACGGCCGCAAGCGCGTCGCCTACGCGCACAAGCTCCTGGAGCCCATCTTGAAGGACACCTACGGCTGCATCGTCTTTCAGGAACAAGTCATGGAAACCGCCAAGACCCTCGCGGGTTTCACGCCCGGACAGGCGGACGGGCTGCGCAAGGCGATGAGCAAGAAGATCCCGGCGGAGCTCGAAAAGCTGCGCGCTTCCTTCGTCGACGGCGCCGTCAAAAACGGCATCGCCGAAAAGCTGGCCAACAAAGTCTACGACCAACTGACCGAATTCGGCGGCTACGGCTTCAACCGCTCCCATTCCGCCGCCTACGGCCTTGTCGCCTATCAGACCGCCTACCTCAAGGCGAATTACCCTCTGGAATTCATGTGCGCCGTCCTTACCTCCGAGATTGGGCACTCCTCGGTCGCCTCGGACGAGAAGGAGAACAAGCTCGCGACCTACCTCGACGAAGCCCGGCGCATGGGGCTTCAAGCGCTCCCCCCGGACGTTCAGCGATCGGAGCCCGCGTTCTCGATCGAGGAGCCCGCGGGAATCCGATTCGGCCTCTCCGCCGTCAAAAACGTCGGGGAGGGCGCGGCCCGGATGATCCTGGAGGAGCGGCTCAAGGGCCCCTTCAAAGATTTCGGCGACTTCCAGTCGCGCGTCGACCCCCGCGCGATCAACAAGAAAGTCGCCGAATCCCTGGCCAAGGCGGGAGCTCTCGACTCCCTCTGGGGGAAGCCCCCCTCGGCCGCTCGAGCGGAAGCGCTCGCGGCCATCGAGAGTTCCTGGGGGAAGTCGGCGAAGTCTCTTTCGGAACGCGACCTGGGCCAGGAATTCCTATTTGAACTCCCGCCGCCGGTCGCCGCCGCGCCGGCCTCCGGGGATGCGGCGCCTCCCCTCGAACCCAAGCAGATGCTCGACCTCGAGAAGGAGATGCTTGGCGTCTATTTTTCTGGCCATCCCTTGGACGGCATCGAGCATCAGTTGAAGGCGCTTCGATCCCACGCGATATCGGAAATCTCCGCGCAGACGACGGCGAGCCCGGTACGAGTCTGCGGGCTCATCCGCCAGATCAAGCGGATGACGACGAAGGATCGCGGAGCTCCGTGGGCGCGCGCCGTCATCGAGGACGCGACGGGCGAGATGCCGATTCTCGTTTTCTCGAAGGCCTACGCCTCCGGCCTGGGGGACAAGCTCAAGAGCGGCGCGATCATGGCCGTCTCGGGGCGCCTGAGCCTTCGCAATGCCTCGGAGGAATCGCGCCCCGAGCTCATTGCCGAGGGGCTTTGGGAGATCGACGAGGCCGTTCCCCTCTTCGCGAGAAGGCTCCGCATCCTCCTCGACGGCCTCTCCCCCGACGCCGAAGCCCTCAAGAAGCTCAAAGGCCTCTTCGAGGCCGCCCCGGGCCCTTGCGCGGTCCAGTTCGAGCGAGAGCTGGGGCAGGAGCGCCTGTGCCTCGCCCTTGAGACGGGCGTGAGACTCACGCCCAATTTGTTAAAATCCGTGGAAACCCTCCTGGGGAAAAATTCATGGCGGATCGAAAGCGCATCCTCATAGCCGACGACGACCCCGATCTTCTCGATCTTCTCAAGTTCGATCTGACGCATCACGGCTACGAGGTGCTCGTCGCCAACAACGGCAAGGACGCGCTCGCGATCTCCCTGTCCGACCACGAGATCGACATCGCCCTCCTCGACGTGATGATGCCCTATATCGACGGCTATCATGTCGCCTACGAGATCACCTCTAAGCTGGGGCCCAAGGCCCCCCGGATCGTCATCATGACCAGCCGCGACACCGAGCGGGAGAAGGGGGTCGCCGTCATGAGCGGAGCGATCGACTTCATTCAAAAACCGTTCGACATCGCCGATCTCCATCGCCGCCTCGAGAAAGAAGCCGAATCGCGGCCGCCGGAGGACGGAACCGGCCCATCCCCATCCCATTGATTTGTTATAATTTTCAAGCCTTTTGCCGGCGGACTGATGACGGACAGAAAGCGTATCCTGGTGGCGGACGACGACGCCGATCTCCTTGATTTCCTCAAGGCCGACCTTACTCGAGCGGGCTATGAGGTCTCAACGGTCGAAAACGGGCGGGATGCCCTGGGCGCCATCCTGTCGGATCACGCTCCCGATCTCGTCCTGCTGGACGTCATGCTTCCCTACGTCGACGGCTACCACGTCGCCCAGGAGGCCGTTTCAACCCTGGGAGACAAGACGCCCCCCATCATCATCTTGACCTGCAGGGACGCCGCCAGGGAGAAAGGCATCGCCTTTATGAGCGGCGCGAGCGATTTTATCCAGAAGCCTTTCGATATCGCCGACCTGCGCGCGCGGCTGACGCGCCTTCTGGAGGGGGCGAGGGACGGGCAGGAGGGTCGCCCGCCCGAGGCATGACCCTTTCCCTGATCGCCCTTATGTGCCACCTCGCCCCCCTCCCGGCCTTTGCCGCAACCCCGGACTCCTCCTCCCGCTCCGCAATTAAAATCAGCCCCAAGGAGGACTCGGAAGCGCCGTCCGATTCCCTCATGGAATCCCCTCTCTACGTCATCGACGCGCCGACCGCTCACGCCCTGGAAGCGGGCGATTTCGAGACTCGAAGCCGCTTTTTCTCCGGCGGAGGAATCCTCGAGTACGCCTATTTCGGCGTCTTCGACCGGCTTGACGTCGGAGCCTCCCTCAACACCGACGGCATCATCGGCTCAGGCCCCGCCCACATCCAGGCTCCCGAGGCCGAGCTCAAATGGGAGTTCTTCCGGGGGCGTCATTACTGGCCCGCGATGTCGATCGGCTACGACGGGCAAGGCTACGATTACAACCAGAAGACGCGGAGCTACAACGAAGCTCGCCGGGGCGCCTATTTCGTCTTCACGCAGAAGCTGGGCATCCCGGAATTGGCCGTCCACCCGTCCATCAACGTCTCGGATTTCAACCAGAGCGGCCTCTCGGGAGCCATCCCGCTGACCCTGAGGCTGGGCCGGGTGGCGACCCTTCTCGCCGAATGGGACCAGCTCGGCCCGGTCGACGACAGCCGCTTCAACGCCGGCATCCGCTTTCATATCACGCACGGCTTCGCCCTCGATTTCGACGCTCGATCCATCGGCCAGGGCGGGACATTTTCGGACGGGACGGCCCGGGGCGCCGAGCGCGTCGTCCAGCTTTTCTATAGGGGGGAATTGTTCTAACACAAGGAGATTCGCATATGCCCAAAACAGCGGCGGCAAGCCCCAAGACGGATGCGCGGACGCAGGAGCGCGAGCATTTTCTCAACCTGACCCCCGGAAAGCTCTCGGGGCTTCGGCGGATCACGGACGGCGGCCATCGCTTCAAGGTCCTGGCCCTCGACCAGTCGAATTCCTTCAAGAAAGCCTTGCGCAAGATGCACGAGCGCGCCGGCAAGCCGGCCGAGCCATCCTACGAGGAAATCCGGGACGCGAAGCTTGCGATGGTCGCCGCGCTCGCCCCCGAGGCGAGCGCGGTTCTGCTCGACGTCAATTACGGCGCCCGGCAGGCTCTTAATTCCCTGGCTCTCCCCCGCGACGCGGGACTGATCGTTCGCCTCGAAGCCTCCAAGGATGCGGGGCTTCCTTCGGACTACGAGCCCGGATGGTCCGTGGACAAGATCAAGCGGATGGGCGCCGCGGCCGTGAAGCTCCTCGTTTACCTCGACACCGGGGACCCCTCCAACGTCAAGCCGCAGATGGCGTTCGTCGAGCGCGTCTCCAAGGAATGCGCCGCCGCGGACATCCTCCTTATGACGGAGGAGCTCTCCTTCCCTCGCAAGGGAGAGGAGAAGTCCTCGCCCAGCTTCAAGGCGCGGAAAGTCAAGAACATCATCGAGGCGACGCGCCTCATCGGCCCCCTCACCGACATCCTCAAGCTCGAGTTCCCCGGCTATCTTGGGGAGGAGACCCCCGAAGCGGTCTCGGAGCACTTGGCGCGCCTCGACGAAACGGCCATCCGCCCCTGGGTGCTTCTCTCGGCGGGAGAAAAGTTCGATCTGTTCGTCAAGCAGACGGAGCTCGCCATGAAGGCCGGGGCCTCGGGCTACATGGCCGGCCGCGCCATCTTCAACGAATACTTCGAGCAGGACTCCTCCCAGCGCCGGGAGTTTTTCCTCGCCAAGGACGCGACCGAACGGATGCGCAAGCTCAACCGCATCGTCGACGAGCACGCCGCGCCTTGGCTCCGTCGCTGCCAAGCGACGGCCCGGGATCTCGCGGAGCGCGTCGCACCCGATTGGTACGCGAACGGCAAAGCCGTGCGGCCCGGCCACGCGGCCGCCTCCTCCTCGGCGGACTA
>JAJYFI010000145.1 GCA_021790955.1 bacterium
CCGGGCGATGACGACGATCATGAACCAATTCATCATCACGGGCGACACCTTGTGCTCGGCGGCGCCGCGGCCGACCTTGCAGGATCCCCAGGGGGGGATGATCACCAATTATGAGCTCGTCGCGAACTGCAGCTATTGCGTGCGCTTCGTTTTCCCCACGAGCTTTTTCGTGCCACGCTTTTCAAATTGCCCGGGGGGGCGGACCGTGAGCTCCTCCATTCTAATGCCGATCGAGGAGCCCGTGCCTCAATAACCTTATGGAAAAGAAAAGCGCGATGTTGCCCCTGACGCTGGCGATTGTGGCGGTGCTCTTTTATCTCGGCGCCCTGGCGAGCTATGAGAAATCGCTCCAGGCCAATTACCAGATGGTCTCGGTTCTCGCGGCGCAGATGGACATCCCGAAGCGGACGATGATGAAGCCGGAGTACGTCACGATCGTCCGGATGCCCAGGCTCTATATGCCCCAGGACGCCTTCGAGGTGAGGTCGGACGAGGACCGCCGCCTCGTCTCCAACATGGTGACCGAGGTCCGCATCCCCAAGGGCAACGCCATCCTCCAGTCGGAGCTCATCCCCGTCTCCCCGGAGGCGGGCCTGAGCGTCAAGATCCCGCCGGGCTACCGCGGCATGGAGCTCCCGATTCAGTCGGAAATCGAGAAGCTCATGAAGCCCGGGGATCACGTGGACGTGCTCGTTACCTTCAACGCCCTTCTGCCGGACAACCGCAAGGAGAAGGTGACGGCGACGATTCTCCAGAACGTCCTCGTCCTGGCCGTGGGGAATAACCTCGGGCAGGGCGCGGCCGCGAAGGCCCCGGCGAAGAATCAGGCCGTGGCCATGGGGGGGCAGTCGAGCGCGAGCTTGGCTCTCAACCCGAACGAGGCGCAGTACCTCGCCCTCGCCATGAAGGAAGGCGATACGACGGTCGTGCTTCGGGGATTGGGCGATTTCGAGATGCATCCGATGGAAATGGCGAGCTTCAGGAGGCTATTTCGATAATAACAGTCTGACGGCGTTCGCGCGCAGCTAGCTTTTTGGTTCGACAACAGTACGACAGCGATGCTACGACAACTGAGCTTGACGGCGGTCCTATGCTGGGGCGGATTCTCCCTCCCCGCGTGGACGCAGGATATAGGGGGCATGAATATTCCAGGCATGCCGTCCGGCCTCGTGCCGGGGGCTTCGGCCGCGCCAAGCGGCGCCACGGGGGGCTCGGGAGGCGAGCAGCCCCTGATCGCCGTTTCCGCGGATGTCGTCGAGATCACGGGGCAGTTCAACGAGAGCTTGGGATTTAATTGGACGGCGATATCGGCCAATAACGCCGCCTCGGCCGCGGGGCTGATCCTTCCATTCGGCGAGGGCAATAAGCCTCCCATCGGCCTCTTTAAAATCGGGGATTTCGCCAGGATGGCCGCCCTGCAGACCTCGCTCTCCCTCCTGGAAAGCGAGGGAAAAGGGCAGATCTTGACGAACCCCAAGGTGCTGGTCGCCTCCAACGAGATGGCGACCTTCTCCGTCGGCTCCGAGATCCCCTACCCCGTCACGAACTTCCAGGGCCCGGGCGCCGAATTCAAGAAGGTGCGCACGGAGCTCGACGTCAAGCCTTCGATCGACCCCAACCATAAGGACCGCATCGGCGCGAGCTTCCAGCTGATGCTCGAGAGCGCCGACTACGGCCATACGGCCACGGTCGCCGGCTCCGCGGTCCCGACCGTGACCACCCGCCAGATGCAGTCCTCCCTCGTCATGAAAAGCGGGGAGACGGTGGTGATGGGAGGCTTCAAGCAAAGCCAGTACTCGACGGCCTACAACCGCGTCCCCTTTTTGGGGCACATCCCCGTCCTGGGCTGGCTCTTCACGTCCAAGACGACCGTCAAGCAGGAATCGACGCTCTATATTTTCCTCACCATGGAGCTTGTGAGGTAGGAGCGCCTCCATGGCCCAGCCCCCCAATATCCCTCCTCAGCGAAGCGGCAACCTGCCCTCGGACCTCGACGCCCTGATCTCCGCGATGGGAGCCGCTCCCGCTCCCGCCCCTCAGGCGCCGGCGAGGCCGAACGCCGCTCCCGTCCCAGCGCCACCGGCCGCCCCTCCGGCGCAGGCCCCGGCCGGCAAGGCGGCCGCGACGAAGCCCGCTCCTAAAATGGGCCGCGTCATCGCGCTCAGCGGCCCCAAGGAGGGGGTGGGTAAATCCGTCCTCGCGGCCAATATCGCGCTGGCTTGGGCCGGCAGCCAGCATCGCGAGGTCGTCATCATTCAGATGGACCCGTTGGGCCGCAACGATCTCAATTTCCAGATGGCCCTGACGCCGCCGACGGTGGCGAGCTTCATCCCCACCGTTCAGGCCAACCCCGCGGGGCTGGGCAAGCTCCTCAAGGGCCGCATCCCCATGAGCCAATGGGGCGTGGGTCTCCTGCCGCTCGCCGGCAAGCGCTCGGAGGCGCTCGCGGTCTCTCCTCGCGTCATGGCCAAGGTCATGGGGGCCCTCTCGGAGAGCTACGACTTCCTCATCGACGTGGACCCCTATCTTCCGATCCAGATTTTCGCCTTCGACCTCGCCGACCTCGTGATTTGGACCACGCTGCCGCACCGGGCGCAGCTGGAGGCGACCTACGGGCTCTTCACGGAGCTCAAGAACCTTCATTTCCCCCTGGAGAAGTTCGAGATCGTCGTCAATCAATCGAACCTGCCCGGAGGGCTCATCCCCCGGGAAGTCGAGCGATTCTTCGAGGTGATGAACAAGCGGGTTCTGGGTTTTTTGCCCTGGGAGGACGCCCTGCTCGAGTGCGCCAACACCCAGAAGATTCTCATCGCCGAGACGCTCCAGAGCGAATGGGTGAAGGCGCTCAAGCCCATCCTGATGAAGATCGCCGCGACGGAGCCCGAGCAGAAGAATTGGGATTCCGTGGTGCCGCCGGCGGAATTCGGCGAAGCCTCCAATTTTGTCTGGAAGGACAAGGGGGCGGAGCCTTCCCAGGCTCCGCCGGCGGCGGGGCCGTCGCCGATCCAGGCCGGCTCCGTGCCGCCCTTTTGGGACGACCTTAAAGGGAAGCTCCATAAGCTCGTCGTCGGCGCCCTTGAGACCGAGCGCATCCGGATCGCGGACGAAGGGGACGCGAGCGGCGAGACGCGCGCCAAGGTGATTTCGTTGATCGAGGGCTTCCTCCAGAAGGAGCTCCATCTGGCGCTCTCGCGCCCGCAGCGCGAGAGGTTTTCCCAGGAATTGGCCGACGAGATCCTCGGCCTGGGGCCCTTGGAGCAGCTCATGCGCGATCCGTCGGTCAACGAAATCATGGTGAACTCCTGCGACCGGATCTATATCGAGCAGAAGGGAAAGCTCGTGCAGCTGCCGATGCGCTTTCGAAGCGACGAGCAGGTGATCCAGGTCATCAAGCGCATCGTGGCGCCGCTGGGCCGGCGCATCGACGAGTCGGTGCCGCTCGTGGACGCCCGATTGAAGGACGGCTCCCGCGTCAACGCCATCATCGCCCCCTTGGCCGTGTCGGGGCCGTCGCTGACGATCCGCCGCTTCTCCGCCAAGCCCTTCACCCACCAGCAGCTCATCGGCTTCGGCGCCGTGATCCCCGAGATGATCGAGTTCGTCAAGAACTGCGTCATCTTGCGCAAAAACATGATCATCTCGGGCGGCACCGGCACCGGCAAGACGACTTTCCTCAACATGCTTTCGAATTTCATCCCCTCCGATGAGCGCATCATCACGGTCGAGGATACGGCCGAGCTCAAGCTCATGCAGGAGCATTGGGTGCGTCTGGAGAGCCGGCCTCCCAACATCGAGGGAAAGGGCGAGATCACGATCCGGGACCTCGTCAAGAACACCCTGCGCATGCGCCCGGACCGCATCGTCGTCGGCGAGTGCCGCGGCGCCGAGGCTCTCGACATGCTGCAGGCCATGAACACGGGCCATGAGGGTTCCCTCACGACCATCCACGCCAACTCCCCGACCGACGCGGTCTCCCGGCTTTCGGCGATGTGCTTGATGGGGGGGACGGAATTTCCCATGTCGATCCTCGTGGGAATGATCGCGAGCGCCGTCCACGTCATCGTCCAGCTCACCCGTTTTTCCGACGGCAAGCGCCGCGTGACCTACATCGCGGAGGTCAACGGAGCCGAGGGACTCAAGGTGAACATCAAGGACCTCTTTGTCTTCAAGCAGATCTCCGTCAACGAGCGGGGGGAGTCGATCGGTTATTTCACGGCCACGGGGAATGTCCCGTCGTTCCAGGAAGAGTTCAAGTTCAAGGGGCTCCACGTCCCGCTTTCGGTCTACAAGGCCGTAGATGAGGCGCAGAAAAGGCGAGAGCTGTTGGACGTCAAGCCCCCGGCCGCGCCCCCGAAGCCATCATGAGCCACGTGAGTCACGGCGGCCGCGGCGGCGCCAGCGGCGCGAAACATAGGGCCGCCGTCGCCGCTTTGGCCGTCGCCGCCGCCGTCGCCGCCGCGGCGCCCTCGTCCGCCCAGGTCTTCGACGCCGCGCAGGCCGACGCCTTGGTGGGCGAGCAAACCGGCTCCGAGCACCGCATCCAGCTTTTCTGGCACTACCTCAACAACGAGCGCGATCCGGCGATCCATCCGCCGCAGTGGATCACGCAGGCCCTGGGGGCGATGCTCGCGCGACCGGTGTGGAAGGACCCGGACGAGGGAATCCTCAACGAGGCGCAGCTCTGGCAGGCGCCTGCCTCCGTCCTCTACCAGTTCTTTGAGGTCACTCGGAAAACCCTGGGACCCCAAAACGGCGGGAGCTTCGTCTCGCCCTTCGATCTCATCGACGACTACGGCGAGAACCACATGCGCTTCGAGATGTCGCTCGATCGGCTCTACCGGGCTCAGCTGGACGACTCGATGGGAGGGCGCGGGCGCCCCTTGATCGCGAGCTTCCGACTG
>JAJYFI010000146.1 GCA_021790955.1 bacterium
CTCCATCGATTCAGGAGGCGGCGCCGGACAGCTTGAGAAGAGCCTCGGGCTTGAGCACGGAGATGCGCCCCCAACGGGCGGAGACGAGCCCCTCGTCGCGCAAACGCCCCACGGCGCGGATCGCGGTCTCAATCGTGGTGCCTGCCATCTCGGCTATTTCCTCGCGGCGCAACCGCAAATCCGGTCCCGCCACTCCCGCGAGCATCCAGAGGATGTAGGAGACGCGCTGCTCGACCGGCTGCGTGGAGAGGGCCCTTAAATTCTGGGAATGACGCATGTGGCTTCCCAGTTCGGCGTAAACGGCGCGCGAGAAGGGGGGATGACGTCGCATGAGATCCTGGAAATCGGCGGCCCGTAGGCGATAGGCCGAGCTCGGCTGGATGCACAGGGCGGTGACGGGATAGGGCTTGCCGTCCATGATGGGGAGCATCCCGAAAATCCGCCCCGGGACGATCAACTCCATGAGCACCGGGTCTTCCGCGGGAGAATACTTGACGGCCTTGACGAGCCCCGAGCGCAGCAAAAACGCGGCGTCGGCGGGCCTGGATTCCTCGAAGATGGCCTCGCCCTTGCCGTAGCGGCGCAGGATGAAGGCTTGGGAAAGCCGCTCCAGGGCGTCGTTCGGGAGCGTTTTGAAAAGAGGCAGCCCCGCCAGGTAGTTGTCCATGCCTCTATCATACCGAACCGCGGCCGTTGGACTCATCTTCCCTTAGGCTCTCCTGCGGATTTTCAAACGATAAAGGTTCTCGTCAAGCTTCTCGATCGAGTGCGAAAATCCCGCCTCCTCCAGATGCTCGTAGAGGGGGAAGGGTTCCCGAAAGTGCGTGACCTCGAGCATGTCGGCGGGCCCCATCGAGGGAAGCGCGGAAAGAATTCGCACCATGGGCTCCGGCGGCTCGAGCCCGCGGACATCGAGGGCGTGGGTTTTTCCCGGAGGGGCCTGGCCCGCGGCCCCGGCGGCGACGGCTTCGTTGAGATTCTTCAAGAGCGGCTCGACCGCCACGCCGTGTGCGGTGGCGGCCTCCTCGATGGGGTGCGCGCCCCCGCAGCACATGTCGAGGCCGTGCTCGGCGAAGACGCGCTGGGTCTGCGGATGGCGCTCGGCGACCTCCCGGACCGTCTGCTCGGCGCGGACCGCCTCGTGCCGGCCCGGCTCCGGCGTCGCGTGGCACCAAGGCTTCTTGTAAAAATAGGACTTCCAATCCTCGGGGCCTTCCTCGACGGCCCAGCTCTCGAAGCCCCGGTTTCCCAGCACCGCAAAGAGCGGGCGCGGCTCGAAGATGGCCCGGACGAGGAGAATTTGCCCGGTCCGGATTTTTTCGGCGGCGTCCAGGATGCCGCCCAAGGGTTCCCCGCCGCGGCGCAGCTCCTCGCGGACGTCGAGCTCGATCGCGGGCCGATGCTTCACCCAGGATGGAGCGTCGCCCCGCGCGCGGCCGGCGTGCGACGGCGCGGCGGCCACCCGCGTGATCGCCACGACCCATCGCTCCGGCCCCTCCTCAAGAGGGCGCCATTCGAACTCCCCGGTCCTCTCCGCTTTGAACTCGTAGAACAAGGGCTTCGGGTTATGGTCGTTGACGAGCTTGATGCTTCCTCCCACGGGGAGCTCCTCCCAAGCCTTAAAAATCTTCGGATGCCTTTCTCGAGGGATCATCTGCCTGACGTCCAGCAATACCTCCTGGCTCATGATGGCCTCCTTGTCGTTTGATGCCGTCTGAAGACAGCATAACACGGCCCCGAACATGAAAACCTGTCGCGGCGCAGGTTTTCGCCGGTCAAAGTCGGGTATCTTGAAAGGACGAAACCGATGACCCCGGAAGAGTTTCGGACGAGGACGCGCTTTAATCGCCGTGAAATCCTGGATTTTTCGGAAGGCCGGCTCATTGAGGGGAACTCCTCCGGGCCGCGCCTGCCGCGATCCCTGCTCCTGCCCTTCCACGAAGTTGCGGAGATCAGATGGGATCCCGCCGCTGGATCCGGGCGCATCGCGGCGGTTCGCCGCAACCAGATCGACGATTGGTTTTATGCCTGCCATTTCCTCGGGGATGCCGTTATGCCCGGATGCTGGGGCGTCGACGCTCTCTGGCAGTGCCTTAGGTTTTTCGCGGCATGGCGCGGAATCGCGGACTGCGACAAGGAACTCGGGATGGGAGGCGTCTCTTTTTTCGGCCAGATCCGGCCCCATGACCGCGTGATCCGATATCTCGTCGATGTCCTGGAAATCGAATCTCGCGACGGGGAAACATTGCTGACGGGAAAGGGCAGTGTTTCCGTGGATGAGACCCCCGTATACTCGGCATCGAGCGTGCAGATCGGGACTGCTTTCTGGCAGAGCGATGGCGGGACAGCCCCGCGAGTCGAGAGCCGCGTCAGCATGCTTGAAAACGCGCTCAGTTACGACGAGTTTTCGTCGCGGCGGCATTTTTCTCAGCAGGAGGTCCTCGCGATTTCTCAAGGGACGCTCGTCGCGGACGCCCCCGAGGAGTTCGGGCTGCTTCCGTCTTCATTAATGCTGGAGATCGGCGAGGTTCACGAACTGTCCTATGACCCGGTCTCCGGGACGGGCAGGATATTGGCTTCTCGAAAAACCGGCCCAGAGGATTGGTTTTACCCGATGAACGGGGGCGCCAAGCCGACGGCCCTGATCGTCGACGGCGTGTGGCAGCTTCTAGGCCTGTTCCTGGCCTGGAGGCGCAACATTGGAACGGGGCGCGCCTTGGGCGTTGAGCGCGTGGAGGTCTTCGACCGAGTCCGGCCGGGGGACTGGAAGCTGGTCTATGATGTAAGCGTCGTTAAAGCGGCCCAGGAGGGGTCTCGCTCGGGAGCATTCGTCGTGGCCGACGCACGGGTTTTCGCCGGCGGACACCCTATTTTGGAATGCTCCGGAGCGCGCGTGGGGTGCCAGCGAGGGATCCGCTACTCGGACTATCCGCTTCGAAGCGGTTCGGCGTTCGGCGGACCTCTTAAAATCAGGAATTCGGAGGACATGCATGAGTCTATTGACCGCCGGTGAAATTCTCTCGTTGGTGCCGCAGCGCCGGCCCATGCGCTTCATCGACGAGATCCTGGAGATCGACGAGGATCACATCCTGGGGGCTTATTCATGGAAGCCGGAGGACTGCGCGGGATACTCTCCGGGAGGGCAGGTCGCCCCTCCGTTCAAGCTGATCGAGATGGCGGCCCAGGTTGGAAGCGTCGCGTGGTGCATCTATCACATGGCGCTCAACTCCTCGACGGAGGAGATACGGCGGCTCCTGGGCGTTCTCACTCAAGTCGAAAAAGTCGAGTTCAAAAACACCGTACGCGCCGGAGAAAAGACGACCTGCGTGGCGCGCTTCAGAGATGAAGGCTATTTCCGCGGCAACAAGATCGTCAGCGAGACCGAGATGCGCATCACCGGCGGCCCCCGAGACGGCAGGGAAGTCCTCTCCGGCGTCGTCTCGGGGATGTGGGTCCCTGCGACGCCTTATGGCAAAAAAATCTAATGCGCCATTCCGGATCTTCACCATAGGGCATTCGATCCGGACGCTTGAGAAGTTTGTCGCGTTGCTCAGGGCGCACCAGATCGGCCTTCTGGTCGACATCCGGAGCATTCCGCGCTCGCGGCGCAATCCACAATTCAACCGCGAGGCGCTCGGCGCTCTCATCGCGCTAGCCGCGAAAACCACCACGGCCGTCATGTGCGCCGAAGCGGTTCCCTGGCGCTGCCATCGCTCCCTGGTGGGGGACGCCCTCGTCGCGCGCGGGATCGACGTTCGCGACATCTTCAGCCGATCCGCGGCCAAGCCCCACTCCCTCACCCCGTGGGCGCGAGTCCGCGGAGACAAGATCAGCTACCCCGGATAGGACGATATCGCCGCCGCGTCCTCCGTGGGCCGGACGTTGAAATCCATGTTACAGCCCGTGCGAGGCGTAGATCATGAGGAGCAGCGTCCCCGTCAGGACCGCGAAGCCCGCGCGCGGTATTCTCTCGACGCGTTTCTCAAGCAGCCGCAGCGGTTCGGGAAAATCGGCGGCGAGGGCGGGAGAAACATTCTTGAGCTTTCCGAGTTCGGCGCTCTCCACGGTCAGATGCATGACAAGGATGAATAGGCCCATGAGCCCGCCTAATAGGATGGAGAGTCCCCAGGGGCCGCTGAGGAAGACGGCGAGGCGAAAGCCGGTCTCAAGCCAAGCCAGCGCGAGGCCCGCTGCGACGGTCAGGCTCGCGGAAATCGTTGCCGCATGGAAGACGCGCGGGAACACTTCAAGCATGAAGGGCCCTTTGGAGGCGGACGGAAGCCGCTTGAACGCCGGAACGAGGATGAAGCTGATGAAGAAGACCTCTCCGTACCATATGATGGCCGCCAACTCGTGGACGGCGCGGACGATCTTGGTCAAGAAGGGCGTCGCCGCCGGCATGAAAATAGCGTATCAGCCCCGGGGTTTGGCGAATCTGCGCCCCGTCATATTTCGGCTAGAGCGTTGCGTCAATAGTTCAGGAAGCGCGGCTCCTGCCGGCAGAGAGGCATGGGCAGAGGGACGCGCCTCGATGCCGCGCAAGGAGGATTCCAATGGCAGTTATTTCGCCCGTTGAAGTGTTCAGGACGCCCCAAAAGCATGAAGGGCGGCTCGCCGTCGGGTCGGCGGACCCGTCGTACCGGGCCTTCGAAGCTCTCTATCTGACTTTTATCGTGATGCCGATCATCGCCGGTTTGGGGATGACGACAGGGACCTTGGTCAACTGGCGCAGCTATCTGGCTCCCGCCTTGGGTTTGGGGGCCGGGACGGGAGGCCTCGCCCTTATCAGGGCGTTCGGCGCGCTCGAGATCCTGCTCGGGGGTTTGGTCGCCCTTAATCCGCTGACGGGCGCCCAGACCGCCACCGTGTGGCTGTGGGTGGGTGCGCTCAACT
>JAJYFI010000147.1 GCA_021790955.1 bacterium
ACCACGGCTTACGAACAGCCTTTCTCTGTTTCATTCCTTCCTCCTTTTAACGGCTCTCTTGTGGAGGACGGAACGTCAACAGATCTGCAAACGGCCAACTGCTCCAATTCTACCGGACGGGATAAGCTTGAGTTCGCTGGGAGTTTTCAGGAGTCCCTGGATTTGCTCCAGGGTTGTGATGCGCGAATCGTCCATGGTCACGGTCATGCCTCGAAGTTACCACGGCCCTGTCGCGCCTTAATGACGGCATTTCAGGCTCATTTGTGTTAGAAACCGCCCCAGCTTCAGGCTCATCTTGTGTTAGACAAGACTTCGGTTTGAACATTCCTTCCTTAAAAACATAGAATCGCCAACGTGCTGAGCGCCTCCCAGGCGGCCCTCCTTGTCGCGGGCGTCCTCGCCTGCCTTTTCGCCGTCAAGATGATTTTTGAGCGCTCGCTCTACGCCGCGGCGATCTGGTTCATGGCCGTTCTCATCCAGGGGGCGGCCTTCTTTTTCTTTTCCGGCGCCCCGATCCTGGCCTTCCTCCAGATCATGATCTACGCGGGGGCGGTCATGTCTCTCGTCGTCGTCACGATCATGGCGGCGCCGAGCGCGGCGGCCAAACGCCTTGGCGACTTGTCCTTGTCCAAACCCCTCGCGTTCCTGGTCCTTCTCATCCTCGCGGCGGAATTGGCGGTTTTCGTCTGGTCCGGCGGGTTTTCAAGCGGCCCCTTGGGCGGGGCGCTCGCCGCGGAGAGGTCCCTCGGCTCCGTCCTCTTCGGGCGTTATGCGGCCGCGACCGAGCTCGTGACGGCTCTTCTGTTTCTTGCGGGCCTGGGCGTTTTGCAGGCCGAGGCCAAGCCGTGACCCTCTGGGCCTGGGGCGTCTCCCTCTTCCTCTTTTTCTCGGGCCTCATGATCGTCGTTCTGCGGCGCCAGCTCCTCCTGATGCTTTTGGGCCTCGAGCTCATGATCACGGGCGCGAACATCATCCTCGTCTATTACGGAGGGCTTCGCTCCGACGCCGATATCCTGGGCGCCGCGCTCTTGATCCTGGCGATCGCGGCCGGCGAGGCCGTGGTCGGCTTGGCGCTCATTCTTCGGGCGTATAACCTGGGTCTTGAGCCGGAAGCGCCGGCCCTGAGAGAATTGAAGGGATGACCCACGCTCCGCTGTCCCTCCTTCTCGTCTTGATCGCGCCCATCCTGGCGCTTGCCGTGGGGGGGTATCTTTATTCCTTCAGGCCCCGTCTCGTCCACTGGCCGATGCTCGCCTCCTGCGCCGTCGTCTTCCTCTCGGC
Organism: bacterium; assembly: GCA_021790955.1. Classification (GTDB taxonomy): domain Bacteria; phylum Elusimicrobiota; class Elusimicrobia; order UBA1565; family UBA9628; genus JAJZAK01. The sequence continues at coordinate 1,282 of JAJYFI010000147.1, forward strand.
GCTGAGGCTGGCCTATCTCGTCTCGACGGGCGGCGCCGTCGACGTCCTTCTTTATCGCTGGTCGGCGGCCTGGGCCCCGGGAAGCTCGTGGCTCGTGGATTTCGGCCTCCGGCTCGACGGGCTCTCGGCCATGATGCTGCTGCTCGTTTCGACGGTGGGGGGCCTGATCCATCTCTATTCGGTGGGCTACATGGAGGAGGACGAGAGCTTCGGGCGATTCTTCCTTTATTTCCATTTCTTCTATTTCTCGATGCTCGGGCTCGTGGTCGCCGACAATTACGTGCAGATGTATCTCTTTTGGGAGCTCGTGGGGACGGCGTCCTATCTCCTGATCGGCTTTTGGTACCACAAGAGCTCGGCTCGACGGGCGGCCCTGCAGGCTTTCCTGACGAACCGGATCGGGGACCTCGGCTTCCTGGCCGCCGTTTTCATCCTCATGGCGATCGTCGGGAGGGGAGACAGCAATTTCACCGATCTGTTCCAGCTGGGCGCCGCCATTAATCCGCGTTGGCTCGCCTGGGTCGGGTTCCTGCTCTTCTGGGCCGCGACCGCCAAGTCCGCGCAGTTCCCGCTTTACTTCTGGCTTCCGGACGCCATGGAGGGGCCGACCCCGGTCTCGGCCCTGATGCACGCGGCGACCATGGTGACGGCGGGCATCTTCCTTCTGGCGCGCTCCTGGCCTCTTATCTCCCTCGCCGTCGGCGTCCCGCAGCTCATCGCGGTCGTCGGCGCGGGGACCGCGATCGGCTCCGCGATCGTGGCGGTGACGAAGACCGATCTTAAGCGCATCCTCGCCTACTCGACCGTGAGCCATTTGGGCATCATGGCGATGGGGATCGGGCTGGGAAAGGTGGGGGGGGCGCTGTTTCACCTGCTGACCCACGGGTTTTTCAAGGCGACGCTTTTCCTCTGCGCCGGCAATATCGCGCACGCCCTGCATAAGCCGACCGCCGACGTCTCGGAGGCGGGCGGGTTGCGAAAGCGGATGCCCGTCACTTTCGCCGCCTTCACGATCGCGGCGTTCTCCCTGGCCGGGATTTATCCTTTCGCCGGATTCTTCAGCAAGGACGCGATTATCGGGGCCGCCCTGGATCGGGGGGGGGGCATGGCGGTCGCCGGCTTGGTGATCGCGTTTTTGAGCGCCCTCTATATCTTCCGGATGCTCTTTCTGGTGTTTTTCGGCCCGCGCTCCTGGCAGAAGCCGCCCGAGCATCCCCATGAGGCGGGCTTGGTGATGGCCGTTCCGGTCTCCCTTCTTGCGGCGGGCGCTCTCATGGTCGGCTGGGGCCGCGGCGGGCTCGTCGACCTCCTCTTGAGGGGCTGGCCCGGCAATGTTTCGGCGCTGGCCATCCCGGGCTTTGAGTGGCCGTCCTTTTTCGCCGGCTCGTCGATGGTCCTTTTGGGCGCCGGCGTCGCCTACGTCCTGACGACGGTGATGCCGGAGTGGGATGTGACGTGGAAGAAGAGCAGCCCGGCGTTGGCGGGCTTGATCGAGGCGGATTTCGGCGTCAAAAGCGCCGTCCGCTCGGCGGTCGAGGGGACGATGTTCGTGGCGCGGTCCATCGGCGGGCTTTTTGATTCCAAAGTGGTCGACGGCGCCGTCGAGGGGACGGGGCCCGCGATCCGGGCCTTGTCGCGGCGTTTTTCGGAGGCGGTGTCCGGGTCGCTCAATGATTACCTATGGTGGCTTGCCGCGGGAGCGGCGGCGCTCCTGGGCTGGGCCTTGAAGGCTTTATGACCTTTCCCCTGACCTTCCTTTGGACGGCGCCGCTGGTGGGAGGGCTGCTCGTCCTTCTTTTGGCCGGCGACGGAGCGCCCCGTCTGCCGCGCCGGCTGGCGCTTTTTTTCGCGACCGCTCTCTTCCTTTATACGGCGGCCATCCCGCTTGCCGCGGGAACGTTCAATCTGACGGAAGGAGGCCTGGACCTGGCGTGGGGAATCCGCTATGCGTTCGCTCTGGATGGCCTTTCCTACGCCCTCGTGCTTTTAACGGCGTTTTTGACCATGATTTCCCTGTTGGGCTCCTGGAAGGAGGGGCATTCGGCGGGCTTCTGGGCGAGCTTCCTTTTCCTGGAGGCCGCCCTGATGGGGGTCTTCCTCGCGCGCGACCTCTTCGTTTTCTACATCTTCTGGGAAGCAAGCCTCATCCCGATGTTCTTCATCATCGGCCTTTGGGGGTCGGCCAACCGCCGTCATGCCGCGGTCAAATTCTTCCTGTATACCTTTGGAGGGAGCCTCTTCCTTCTTTTGGGCGCGCTTCTTCTCGTCAACGAGCGCCATGCGATGACCGGCCTTTGGAGCTGGGATATGTCGGGGCTTCGCCTCGCGGGGGCCGGGCCGCTTTCCGTTTTCATCTTCATCTCGATGGCGATCGGTTTCGCGGTCAAGATTCCGGTCTTCCCTTTCCACACCTGGCTTCCCGACGCCCACACCGAAGCGCCGGCGGCCGGCTCCGTCATGCTGGCGGGGGTCATGCTCAAGATGGGCCTCTACGGGTTCCTCAGGATTCTCTACCCCCTCTTCCCGGGCGTCGGGGCGCAGCTCATCCCGTGGATCGGAGGGCTCGCGGCGTTCAACGCCGTCTACGGCGCTTTCGGCGCGATGGCCCAGACCGATCTCAAGCGCCTCATCGCCTACTCGAGCGTCGCGCATCTGGGGTTCTGTCTGATGGGAATCGCGTCGCTGACTCCCGAGGGCCTCTCGGGAGGGTCTCTCCAGATGATCAACCACGGCCTCACGACCGGGGCTCTCTTTTTGATGGTGGGATTCGTCTACGAGCGTAGCCATCGGCGGGGCCTTTCGGATTTCGGGGCGTTGGCCCGCACGGCGCCGGCCTTGGGGTTTTTCTTCGGCCTCGCCTGCCTCTCTTCGGTGGGCGTGCCGGGGTTGAACGGCTTCGTGGGGGAGTTCATGTCGCTGGCGGGCATGATGCGCGCCCTCCCGATCGCGGCGATGGCGGCCCTCATCGGCGTCGCCCTGGCGCCCGCCTATCTTCTTCCCGCCTTCGGGAAGGTTTTCTGGGACGATCCCGGCCCCGATTCCTTCTCCTCGAAGGTGACGGACCTCGACGGCCGCGAACGCGCCATTCTCTGGACCCTTTCCGGGTTGATGCTGATCATCGGATTCTACCCCAGGCCCTGGCTTGATTTCTTCCGGACCGCGGTCTCCCAACTTTCCTTATGACCGCCATCGATAAAATGGCCGGCTTGGCGGCCGCGATGGGGCCTCAGGCGGCGTTCGCCGTCGGGCTTGCGCTTGTCGTGATGGCGGGATTTTCCCGGGCGCGTTCGCGGATGAGCCGGCTGCTTGGCGTCCTCACGTTGTTGGGCGGCGCCGTCCTGGTCCTCTCGTGTGGGAGGACATCGGCGGCAAGACGCTGCGCGAGGTCATCACCCGGATGCGCGCCTACCCGCTGCGCGACACCGTGGGCAGCACCACCGACGCCACCGGCCTGCCGGTGAAGTGGGGCCCCGACCCGGCGCTGCTGCCGGCCGAGGCCACCTTCCCGGCCGGTTCGCGCTACAACACCCGGCGCATCA
>JAJYFI010000148.1 GCA_021790955.1 bacterium
GACGGCCGCTTCACCGCGCGCCTGCTTGCGGATCACCCTGAAATCCACGTCCACGCCATCGACGCCAGAAGGGCGGGGAGCACGACCTGGCTGGGATGCGGGGCCGAAGCGTCGAAGGGTTCCTTCGGCTCTTCGGGCGCGGCGGCGGAAGGAGGGGAGGGAGGCTGGGTGGAGGACGCGGCCGACGCGGGAGGAGACGCGCCCGGCGCCGACCCGCCCGCGCCCGCCTGAAGGGAGGGAACGGCTGCGGAGGTTGTTGAGATCTGGGTCAAAAGCGAGCTTTGCTGTTGGAGCAGGGCAAGGAGAGTTTTTTGGGAATCGTTCGCGCTCGCGGCTCCTCCCCGCAGCGAGGCCAGCATGGACATGGTCTGGAGCGAGACCAGCAGGGAAATGTCCTTTTGCGTCTCCTGGAGGGCCGCCAGGATGGCGTTGGGTTTGGCCTCGGTCGGGGCGGCGGGGGCGGCGGAGGGCGCGGGCGGGGCGACGGGCATGGCGGCGGGTGCGGCGGGGCCGACTAAAGGAGGCGGCATGAAGTGATCGGTCGCGGCATGAGGGGGCTTGAGAGCTGGCGCGACGGGCTTGGGTCGTGACGGGGCCGACGCCAGGGGCTCCTCCGGCTCGGAAAGAAGGGCCGTCTGTTCTTTTTCAACGGCGGGAGGCGACTGGGCGTTGAGAGCCCGGAATTCCTCCTTGGAGAAATAATGCTTGAACTCAAGCCGCAGCCCCTCGGTAAAGATCGGCCAATTTTCCTTCAGCAGCTTGCGGACATGCGCCTTTTCCTCGGGAGTGAGGCTGTCGCCGGAAGGGTTTTCATTGAAAATGAGGTCGAGCTGGAAGAGGACTTTGAGGCGCTGGCTGCTCTTAAGATGGCGCAGGATCTGAGGGAGCTCGCTTTTGGGGATGGGCTTGTCGTTGTGGGGGGCGAAGAGCGTGCCGTCGGGGTTGAAGGAATAATGGTATTGCGATAGGAGCCATTGGTCGAAACTCGAGAGGACGGAGGTCGCGGGGGCGTTGAGGAAAAAACCTCCGGGCGCGGCGGCGTTCGCGGTCACGGAGAAGATGAGGAGGAGGTGCGGGACGCTGGCGCGGCGCATGGTGTTGGTCCTGATCCCGACATTCATCGTAGCCGCTTTGGTATTATGTATTTATTACCAGGTTTTAGTGAAATCGCCTTCGCCCACGACCCTCCCGCACGCCTTCCGCGATGCCATCGAGAAACGCTTCCCTGGCGCGCGGTTTGACGAGCCTCTTTCGAAGCATACGACCTTCAAAATAGGCGGGCCGGCGGATGTTTACGTCGAGCCTCGGACCACGGCGGAGCTGACGGATGCGGTCCGCTTGGCCGACGACCACGGCGTCGCGATCACGATCATCGGAGGCGGCTCGAATCTGCTCATCCTGGACTCGGGCGTGCGAGGCATGATCCTGAGGCTCAAGGGAGAATTCGAGGAGATCGCGGCCAGGCCGGGAAGTCTTCTGGACTCGGGGGCCGGCGTCAAGCTCCCCAAGCTTATCGCCTGGGCGGGCGAGAGGGGATTGGGAGGCTCGGAGAGCTTGGTCGGCGTGCCGGGGACCCTCGGCGGCTCTTTGATCATGAACGCAGGAACGCGGGAGGGGGAGATCGGGGACCTCGTGCGGGAGGTCCGGGTCCTCGATCGCGGCGCGCTGCGCGTCGACGTTCTCTCGCCGCGCGACCTTCGTTTTTCCTATCGTGCCAGCAACCTCGACGGCCGTTTGGTCGTCGGCGCTCTCATCGAATTGAAAGCCGGGAAGCGAGATGATATAATCAACCGCATTCGAGAGTTCCAGCAATCGAGGCTCGCCACGCAGCCGGTTCATACGCACAACGTTGGGTCCACCTTCAAGAACCCCCCTGGGAAATTCGTCGGCCGCCTCATTGAGCAGGCGGGCCTCAAGGGGCTGCGCATCGGCGGCGCAAGGGTTTCGCCCGTCCACGCCAATTTCGTGGAGAATCTGGGGCGCGCCAAGGCCAGCGACGTTTTGGGGATCGTGGAGTCGGTGCGCGGCAAAATCCGCTCCGAATTCGGCGTCGAACTCGAACTGGAAATGAGGATTCTCGGTGAGCCTTAGACCCAAAGTCTTGGGCTTGCGCATCCGCCAAGTCTTCGTCTTCGCGTTTGTCGCGGGGCTGGCCGTCGTGGCGGCTTGGGCGGTCAAGGAATCGGCCCGCTCGGGGCTCTTTGCTTGGGCTTCAGGCGCGCCGCGTTGGGACGCTCCTCGTTGCGTCGAGGGCCTCGACGAGGCCCAGAAATCCCAGGTCCTTGCCTTTGCCAAGGAGCGCTTGGCGGGGCTTGCTCCGGCTCAGGCGTCAGCCGCGTGGCGCGAGGCGTTCCCTTACCTTGAAAGAAACGACGTCCCGGCGTGGCGCCGTCTTTTCGGAGCGGCTCCCTGCTGGCGCTTCAGGCCGCGCGCCGTCCTTGGGCGGGTCGCCCGATCGAGGCGCGGCGATTGGTTTTTGGGGATCGACGGAAGTCTTTTCCAGGCGCCGGACGCTCTTTACGCCGGCCAAGCCCTGCCGGCTCTCGACGTGACGGGCGCCTCTCCCGAAGATCTCAAGGCGCTGGCGGGGTTCTTGCGGCGGCTTGCTCTGGAGGGAGGCCCCCTGCCGCGCTCCATCGGGCGGCTGGCGGGAGGAGAGGGATGGCGCCTTGAGACGTCGGACGGCTTGGCCGTTTTGTGGGGCGGCTTTGATTTCTTCTCCGAAAAGCAAAAGCGGCTGGCGCAGGTCAGGGCCGATCTTCAAAAACGCGGCGAGAATCCGGAGGCGATCGACCTGAGGTACGTCGGCTCGGGACGCGTCTTCGTCAGGGGCCTCGCCGTCCGCTCCGCCGGCGAGCGCAGGAATTTAAGCCGCTCTTGAGCGCCTAGGAAACGATCATGGGAAAACGGGAAGCCGTCGCGGGGCTCGACATCGGAAGCAGCCGCATCTCCTGCGTGATCGGAGAGCCGGATCCCGAAACATCGAAGCTGCGCATCCTGGGCGGCGCGAGCCTTCCCTGCCGGGGACTCAAAGGAGGCGTGGTCATCAATCTTCAGGAGACGGCCCGGGTCGTTTCGCAGGCCGTCGAGGAGGCCGAGGCCAAGTCGCGCCGGGTGGTCTCGGAGGTCTATGTCGGCGTGCGGGGAAACCATCTCCAATCGTTCAACAACCGCGGCGCCTTCAACATCGCCCGGACGGACAAGGAGATCACCACGGAGGACGTCTCGAGCGTCATCGGAAACGCCAAGGCCATCCCCCTGTCTCCGGACCGGGAAATCCTCCACGTCGTTCCGCAGGGCTACAGCCTCGACCGTCAGAAGGGCGTTCCGCATCCCGTGGGCATGGAGGGCTCGCTTCTCGAGGTCGAGGTTCACATCGTCACGGCCTCCTCGGCGCATCTCAACAATGTCTATAAATCGGTCTCCCAGGCCGGCTTCAAGGTGATCGAGCCGGTCTACAGCCTTCTCGCTTTGGGGGAAACCCTCGTGACGCCCGAGGAGAGGGATTTGGGCTCCATCCTCATCGACTTGGGCGGGCAATCCATCTCCCTGGGCGTCTACTGCGATGGCGCGTTGCGCTACTCGAGGGAGGTGCCCATCGGCGCCGATTTCATCACGCGGGATCTCGCCGTGGGGCTGCGCACCTCCATCACGACGGCCGAGCGCATCAAGCTCGAGCACGGCATCGCGCACCCATCGCTTCTCGACGGCGATCCCGAGATCGGCTTCAGCGGCATCGACGGTCGCAGCCGGAAGCAGGTCAAGGCCTCGGCCATGATGGGGATCATCCTGCCGCGCGTGGAGGAGATATTCACCGTTGTCGCGCAGGAAATACAGAATTCCTCCCTGGCGGAGATGGCGACCGCGGGAGGGGCGATCGTGACCGGCGGAGGGGCCCTGATGCGAGGCACCATCGAAGCCGCCGAGCAGATCCTCGAGATGCCGGTTCGGCTGGGCATGGCGCACCCCGACGAGGTCGAGGGCGAGGAGCCCTGGCTTTCTCCCACCTATGCGACGGCTGTATCGCTCCTGCAATTCCCGTCGCGCGCCTCCTGGGCCTGCGCGAACGGACGGTCCTCGGTCATGGGGGGGCGTCCGGAGTGGCTCCGGCGCGTGCTCGGGGTGTTCGAGGGAATCTTTTGAAAGTCCACGTCGACGACGATTTCCAGTCCTCGCGGGCGGTCATCAAGGTCATCGGCGTCGGCGGCGCCGGCGGCAACGCGGTCAACCGGATGGCAAACCCAGCCCTGCGCGACGTGGATCTTATCGCCGCGAACTCCGACGCCCAGGATTTGCGCCGCAACCTCGCCCCGCTTCGCGTTCAGCTGGGCGAGACCGTGACGAAGGGATTGGGCGTCGGCGGACAGCCGGAGGTCGGCCGTCAGGCCGCCGAGGAATCGAAGGACCGCCTGAGGGAGGTCCTTCACGGAGCGCATCTCATTTTCATCACCGCCGGCATGGGAGGGGGGACGGGAACGGGCGGCGCTCCCGTGGTGGCGAAGCTCGCGCGCGAGATGGGAGCCTTGACGATCGGCGTGGTGACGCGGCCCTTCGATTTCGAGGGCCTGCACCGCGCCGCGCTCGCCGAGGCGGGCATTCAGGAGATGCGGCGCCACGTCGACACGCTCCTCATCATCCCGAACCAGAAGCTCCTGGCGCACATGAATACGGATGCGACGGCCGAAGAGGCCTATAAAAGCGCCGATGACGTGCTTCGCAAGGCCGTGCAGTCAATCTCGAACGTCATCACGAACTCGGGCGTCATCAACGTCGATCTCAACGACATCCGCGCGATCATGAAGGACGCCGGGGA
>JAJYFI010000149.1 GCA_021790955.1 bacterium
ATTCAAAAAGTTTGCCGACGCCACCTCGAAGGTGTGGTTCGGCCGCGGCTGGCAGGACAAGGTGTTCGGTGGCTTCACCAACAGCGCCAGCCTGAACGGCGACAAGCAAGTGACGCTGATCGGCATGCAGACCCTGGCCTCGCAGCATGGCGGCATCTGGGTCAGCCTGGGCCTGGCGCCGGCCAATACCAAGGCGGCCACCCACGCCGACGCCAACCACCTCGGCGGTTCGGTCGGCTTGCTCGTCCGTTCGCCTGCCGACGCCTCGGTGGAAGAAGTCCCGCAGGGCGATCTCGATGCCTTGTTCTCCCGAGCCGGCGCCAACCGTCCGGTAGCCGCCTTTTTTGAGCGATGAAGCAACGGCCTGACGGAAAGCGGCATTGTCTTCGATAAGAAGAATATGCGGACACATAGAAGCCGTATTCTATAATTTGACTATATCATGCAGGCCCGATACCTGCTTTACTTCCGGGTCCTCTTGGCGGCGACTTTGGGGTTTTACGCCGCCCACTTTCAGGGGCCCTCGGCGACGCATGCCCTGCTCGCCGCGGTTTTGGCGTTCTACGCGCTGACGGCTCTTCTGGCCTGGAGGCTCGGCCGGGAATCGAGCTTTTCGGAGCCGCTGCAGTTGGCGTCCTTCTTCATCGACGTCGCGGTCACCACGTTGATTCTGTATTTCACGACGGGTTTTCAGAGCGAGTTTTATGTGGCTTATTTTCTCGTCATTTTGAGCACGTGCTTTCTTGAGAAAATCCAGTTCAGCTTTCTCGTGGGGTTCGTCGCCTGCTTCGTTTACGCCTATTTCGCTTATCCGGGGGCGCATGGGTTCGACGCCCTTTACACGCTGCGCACGTCGTTGCTGCTGGTGACGGCGTTTTTCAGCGCCTATGTCGCCGACCGGGCGCGCACGATCGAAAGGGCTGCCGTGGAGCGGGAAGCGGAGCATTTGGCGTGGATGCAGCGGCTCGCCACGGCGGGGAGGGCCATGGCGGCCGTGCTCCATGAAGCGAAAACGCCGCTGTCGACGATCATGCTGAGCGCCGAACAGGCGCAGGAACTGGCGAAAGGGCATCGCGTCTTATCCCCGTTTCTCGAGGCGATCTATCGGGAAGCCGAAAAGACGCTTTCGATCCTCGGCGATTTCCTGGATTTTTCCCGGCCCCAGGACCTTGACATGGCGCCCGTTGATTTGGGAAGCGCCCTCAAAAAGGCCCTCGGAACGATCCGGCCGCACGCGGCAAATCGGGACGTGCTCGTGGAGGTGGCGGAGCTTCCTGCCGTCCGCATCATCATGGGCAGCGAACGGCATCTGGCCCAGGCTTTCGTCAACGTGATGATCAACGCCGTGGAGGCGATGCCCAAGGGCGGACGCCTCGACATCCGCCTTCGACGGGACGGGACGCGGGCGAGGCTGCGGTTCTCGGATAACGGGGACGGCATCGCTTCGGCCGATCTGAGGAGGCTCTCGGAGCCGTTTTTCACCACCAAGGGGAACGAAGGGACCGGCTTGGGCCTGACGATCGCCCGCTGGATCGTGGAAAAGCATTCAGGATGGATCGAGATCGGTTCCGAAGGGCCGGGGCGTGGCGCGACCGTCGACATCGTCCTTCCTTTGACGGCCTCATATTGATCAAAAGTTGCATGGCGCCATGGCCTGGAAGGGGGCTACCCTTGCGCGCTGAAGCGGCTTCAGGGCGGGACCTGGGGCGGGAGGAAACGTGTTCCTCGCTGATGATTCCGGCAGGCGCTTGGTTCGTTCCCTGATCGCGGCGCTAGGCATCTTTATGGCGGCCATCATCGCTTTGGGGAGTTTGGCCGCCACGGCCCGAAAGCAGCTGTCTTCAAGATCGTCCCCGGCGGCTGGGCGTCGGTGAACGAGCGCGGCGTGACCCTTGTCGAGCTGATGGTGGCGACGGTCGTCATCGCGGTCGGCGCCCTCGGCCTCACGAAGGCTTACCGCGGCATTCAAGCGGCTCTTCAACGCGCCAACGAAAAGACTCTCGCCTCGAACCTTGCGCAGGAGAAAATGCAGATCATCAAACAGCAGTCCTACTTTTTCGTCGTGCCGACGCTCAATCCGGCCTATTTGCCGGACGGGACCGCCTACGACACCGTCAATTTCCCTCCGGAGAGCATTCTTGAGGGCGGGGTGGCCTTCCATCGCTACTCCTACATCCAGGTTGTCGCCCGCAACTCGGGCAAGCTCGTCATTCTGCCCCCGACGACACCCGACACCGGCGCGCGCCAGATCACCGTCACGGTCGAGTGGGTCCAAGATTCCCAGGCGCAAAAGCTCGCGATCCAGAGCGTCCTTGCGAACCCCAATACGGTGGAGGCGAACGCCGGTTTCGCCGGGATCGTCTCGGACGCGGATACGGGAAACCGCATCTCGGGCGCTCTGGTCGACGTGGCCGAGAACGTCGGCTGGCGCGACTCAACCAACGGCTCGGGGGGGTATTCGATTCAGCTCTCGCCCGGCAGCTTCTGGCTCTCGGCGGCGGCTCGGGGGTACTATACCCAGAGGGCCTACCTGGCGGTGGGCGCCAATCAGACGACGACCCAGAATTTCGCTTTGACGCCGATCAGCTCCGGCTCCGCCGTCGGAGAGGCGTGGATCAACCCCCACATCGTGATCAGCCAGGTCGTGGTCTCGACCCCCCAGGTCGACGGGTTCAACGTCGAATACGTCGAGCTCTATAACCCGACCCCCGTCGCGGTGACGATCAGCGGCGGCGTCAATTTGAACGTGGTTTCGTCCAACGGGCCCGTGCAGTGCCTCAATATCCCGCTCACCTACATCAATGCTTCGGTCGCGCCGCAGCATTACTATCTCATCGCCAACACCACGACGTTCGTCGTCAACGGCGCGGGCTTCGGCCCCCCGGGAACCGGGAGCGTCGATGCCGTCTACCAGAGCGTCTCCAATCCGGGTTGCCTCAAGCCGGGCTCCGGCCAGCCCCCCGGATGGAATCCGCCGGCCGTGATGAACTACCTTCAGCAGAACCATAACAACACGGTCTATCTCACCGACAATACGGGCGCCGTCATCGACGGCGTCGGGTGGACGCACAGCGGGCATACCTTCACCCCCAGTTACTGCGACGGCGACTGCATCCCCGAGGCGCTGCAGGCCGGCGATCAAGTCGTCCGGACTTCGGGGCCGGACTTCATCGATCCCACGGGCGCTTCCGGCAGGGCTTACGACTCGGGCGACAATCTGGAGGATTTTGCCTACGCGGCCAGCACTTTTTCGGGGCTCTCCTTGACCGGCATTCAGTATCCGCCTTACAGCTCGCAATATGCCGCGGCTCCGATCTCGGGCGAGCCGGCCTACGGCGCCGTGGTTTCCGCGACGGACGGGCTTTCCACCTCGACCCAGGCCTGCCAAGCCGGCGAGCCGCCGGCCGCGGCCTTCGATCTCCCGAACATCGCCACCGGGACGTGGACCGTGCTCATCACGAGCGGAGCCTACGAGGTTGAAAACGACAGCGTGACCGTCTCAAGCTCCGGGGCGGTGTATGTTTTCCCCAGCTCCATGACCGTCCTCGACAGCACGGCCACCGCGGGCTTCGTCGCGGGCGTCGTTCGCGGTGCGAATCCGCCGGAGCGGAGCCGAGCACCTGGAGCGCCTGCGCTCGGCCGTCGAGCCGGAGGTGCCCTTCCTCTTCGTCCCCTACCTTTTCGGCCGCTCCCACGGCGCTCGGGCGGTCCGCCAGGTCGCGGACGCCCTCGGCGGGTTTTCCGCGACGGCGGATCCGGCCTCCGGGCGCTATTTGCTTCGCGTCTCGAGCGCCGGACCTTCGGACATCGTCGCCAACGCCAACTCCGCCAACCCCGACTACGTCTCGATCTCCTCCCTGGCGGTCTCGGTCTCCCTAGGACAGGTCACGAGCGGGGTCGATTTTGTCCTCTCCCAGGGCGGCATGCTTTCGGGCTGGGTGACGCGCGACGGAATCAACGGACTCCCGGGCATCACCGTGATCGCCACCGACGCCAACGGCAACGCCCAGGACCAGGAGGTGTCGGACGCCAACGGCAATTTCAGGACGGTCGACCTGGCGACGGGCGCCTACACCCTGCGAATTCCCCTCGATGTCACCGAGGTTTCCAATCCGACGACGATCGCCGCCGACGCGGCGCTGGGGCAGACCGTGTTCGCGGGAACGTTCACGATCACGGGGGCCTTGGCCACCGTCACGGGCTCCGTGACGGTGGGAGGCCAGCCCATCAAGACGGGCGTCCTCGTCGTCGCGACGACGAGCAGTCTTTCCGGGGGGCCGCCCGACCTGAGCTCGGCGACGCTCACGGGGGGCGCCTTCTACGCGACATCGAGCGTCGAGGACGGCACCTACGCCTTGAGCGTCCGCCAGAGCACCGCCGCGCCGTACAATATCTACGGCTACTACACGACGATCGACGCGGCGGGAAACGTCACCGTCACCCAACGCTCTTTGAGCGGCATCTCCATCCTCCAGGGCCAGTCGCTCTCCGGAAAAAATCTCGCATGGTGAAAAAAGGCGGCAAAATCCTGGGCGCCGGCGGCTACACGGCGGTCGAGATGATGCTGACGGTCGCGATCACGGGGATCCTCGCGGGTCTGGGCGGAAGCCTCATCCTGCAGACGGCCCGCTTCTATCTCCAGGGCCAGGCTCGCGACGCGCTTCAAAAGGAGGCTCGGGCGCTCATGTACGTCATGACGCGGGAACTGCGCCAGGCCCAAAGCGCGAGCATCGTCGTGTCGAGCTACTCGAGCGCTCAGCCCTACTACTCCATGATCACCTTCACGAAGGAGCAAGGAACGAC
>JAJYFI010000150.1 GCA_021790955.1 bacterium
GTCGACTGGATCGGCAACTTAAGGCCTCTCGTCTATCTCAGCTTGGGGATCAAAAAGTGAAAAAAACGGCGAACGCCTTGACCTTGGCGCAGGTCGGTTGCGGGTATTGGGGCCCCAATCTGCTGCGCGTCTTCAGGGAGCTCGAAGGGGCGCGGGTGAAATGGCTCTGCGACCTCGATCCGGGCCGGCTCTCCTGGGCCGGGAGCCGCTATCCCGACCTGAGCCTGACGAGGGATTACGCGGACATCCTGCGCGACCCCGAGGTGGACGCCGTGATCGTCGCGACGGTGGTCGTGACGCACCACCGTTTGGCCCGAGCGGCCCTCGAAGCGGGCAAGCACGTTTTCGTCGAGAAACCCCTCGCCCGCAGCTTGGCCGAGGCCCGCGACTTAGCCGCGCTCGCGGCGAGAAAAAAGCGCGCCCTGGGCGTCGGGCACGTCTTTCTCTATCATCCGGCCGTGAGCGCGATCAAGGCGGAGCTCTCGTCGGGGCGGATGGGGAAGCTCTGCTATATGGACCTGACGCGCGTGAACCCCGGCCCCCCCGCGCCGAAGCACGACGTCTTCTGGGACATGGCGCCGCACGACGTCGCCCTCGCGATCGACGCCGCCGGGGAGCCCCCCCGCTGGGTCCGGGCGACCGGCCGGCGCTACCGTCAAAGCCGCGTCGACGAGGCGGGCTTCATGGAGATCGGCTTCTCGGGGAGCGTTCTCGCCCGCGTTCATGTGGGCTGGCTTTCGAGCCGGAGGCTGCGGCGCGTGGACGTTTACGCGGAGCGGGGCTCCCTCTTTTTCGACGACGTCGAGCCCTTTGAGAAGCTGCGCATCGTGAGCCAAGGCCGGGACACGCGGGTGGGCGGCGGGCGCGGCGGGGCGCGCCATCTCTACTACGGCGCGGGCGACATCCGCATCCCGGCCCTTCCCCCCGGAGAGCCGCTGCGCGCGGAATGCGCCGACTTCTTGGACGCCGTCCGCCGCCGCCGGCAGCCCTTAAGCGGCCCGGGGATCGGCGTCGAGGTCGTCAAGGCGCTCGAGGCCGCGGCTCGTTCGGCCGCCCGCGGCGGGCGCGTGGAGAAGCTGCGGTGATCATCTCCCGGACTCCCCTGCGCGTGAGCCTCGCGGGCGGCGGGACCGACCTTCCAGGCTATTGCGACCTCCGCGACGGGATGGTCCTTTCCACGGCGATCGACAAGTACGTCCATGTGATCATCCAGGAGCGCTTTGACGACCAGATCCACATCAACTACGCCAAGCGCAAGGAAGTGGTGTCCCGCGTGGAAGACATCCGCCACGACCTTGTGCGCGAGGCGGCGATCGTGGCGCGGCTCGACAACGGCTTTGAGGTGACGACCCTGGCGGACGTTCCCTCGGAGGGCTCGGGGCTGGGATCCTCGTCGTCGCTCACCGTCGGGCTCTTGAACGCCTTCCACGCCTATCACGGCGTCCAAACGGACGCGGAGACCCTGGCCCGGCAAGCCTGCGACATCGAGATCACGCGCTGCAAGAAGCCGATCGGGAGGCAGGACCAGTACATCGCGGCCTACGGGGGCGTCCGTTTTCTGACGTTCCGTTCGGACGGCGATGTGGAGGTCGAACCCGTCGCGGCGTCGGCCGAGACCTTGCGGCGGCTCGAGTCCGGCCTCCTCCTTTACTTTACGGGCAAGACCCGCAGGGCCGACGCGGTGCTCGCGCGGCAGTCCCGGCGCACGGGAACGAACCTCGGGTCGCTCGACCGGATCCGGGATCTGGCGAGGGCGTTGCGCGCGGAGCTCGAAGCAGGCGACGCCGACGCCGCCGGCCGGCGCCTTCACCAAGGATGGGCCGTCAAGAAAGGCCTGGCCAAGGGCATCTCGGATCGGGAAATCGACGCTTTGTATCGGAAGGCCCTCAAGGCCGGGGCCCTTGGCGGCAAGCTCACGGGCGCCGGCGGCGGCGGCTTCCTCGCGCTCTATGCGCCGGAGCACCGCCGCTCGGCCGTCAGGGCGGCGCTGAAGGGCCGCCGGGAGCTTCCGATCGCCCTCGAGCCCGACGGCAGCAAAATCATCTTCAACATCAAGCGGCGCATCTGGAAGTGATCCCGCGCAAAGCGTTCCTCCTCGCCGCCGGGGAGGGAACGAGGCTCAAGCCGCTCACGGACGGGACTCCCAAGTGCCTTCTTCCGCTGGGGAGCAGGCCGCTCCTGGAGTGGTGGCTGCGGATCCTGGAAAAAATCGGAGTGGCGGAGGTCCTCGTCAACACGCATCATCTGGCGGACCGGGTGGAATCCTTCGTTCGGGCGCGGCGCGGCGCCGTGGTCGTCCGCACCGCCTACGAGCCGAGGCTTTTGGGCTCGGCGGGCACCCTGGCCTTCCAGCGCGGCTTCGTCAAGGAGGAGCGCTCGTTCTGGATTTTCTACGCGGACACCGTGATCGCGGCGGAGCTCTCGCCCCTGGCCGATCTTCACGAACAAAGGGGGGCTTGCCTGACCGCGGGGCTTTTCAAAAGCCCCGATCCGGCCTCGGGCGGCGTCGTCGAGATCGACGCGGAAAACCGGATCGTCTCCTTTGAGGAAAAGCCCGCGCGCCCGCGCTCCGAGCTTGTCGCGGCCGGCGCGTATGTCGCGGGCCAGGATATCTTCAAGGTCCTCCCCGCTTCCTTCGACCCCGCCGCCAAGCCCCTCGACATCGGCAAGGACATGCTGCCGAAGCTTCTCTCATGCGCCCGCGCCATGCTTTTGGACGGGCCCGTCGTCGACATCGGCACGCCGCAAAACTACGCGCGCGCCCGACGCGAATGGGATCGGATCGGCCTCGAGCGCCGTCTTGGAGGCGCGGCGTGAGGCCTTTGGCGCCGCGCTTGTCTCCCCAGGCCCGGCTCTTTTGGGCCGCGTGGCTCATACGCCTTGCGTGGCTGTGGCGGTCGGGGCTTTTCGCGGCGGCGCCCGGCTCGGATTACGATGAGGGCGCCTATTGGGCGATGGCCCTGTCCTTCGCGGGCCACGACGCCCGTCTTTGGGTCGCCCATCCCCCCGCCTACGCGGCTTTTCTGGCGCCTTTCGCGGCCCTGGGGAGCCGCGGCGTCATTCTGGCGAGGCTCGTCCAGACGGCTTTCGGCGCGGCCCTCGCGCCGATGACGCGGCGCCTCGCGGAGAAAATCGGCCTTTCCACGAAGGGAGCCTGGGCGGCCGCCATGCTTGTCGCGATCCACCCGATGCTCGTTTTTTTCAGCGCGCGGCTTTCAAGCGAGATTCCCTTCGCGGTCCTCACGCTCCTGTTCTTCTCGGATTGGCTGGAAGCTTGGGGGCGCGGCGACCGAGCCCGCGCCGCCTGGGCCGGCCTTTGGGCGGGGCTGGCGAGCCTTACGCGCGGCGTGATGCTTCCCTTCGGCGGCGTCCTCGCCCTCGTCGCCGCCTGGAAGAGGCGGCTTCAGCCCCGTTGGGCCTCTCTCGTCCTGGTCTGCGGCGCGTCGTGGGCGGCGGCGGTGGCGCCCTGGACGATACGCAATTGGGTCCGTTTCGGCCGTCTCGTCCCCATCTCCCAGCAGGGCGGATGGAATTTCTACGAGGGATTGACGCTCAACCTCGACGACATCCTCTGGAAGCGATCCGCGGCCATGACGCAAGAGGCGAGGGAGCGCGGCCTCCAGAACGTCTTCGAGACCGACGCGTATTTCGCCCGCAAGGCCAAGCGCTGGGTGCGGGAACACCCGGCCGCATTCCTGGATCTCGTCGCGCGAAAGGCGTTGAAGTTCTGGCGCCTGGCGCCCTATCCTCCCCATCCGGCCTGGGTGCGTTGGGGAACGGGCGTCTTTAATCTCGGCTTCTTCGCCTTGGCGCTCTTGGGTTTGTCGCGCGGCCTGGCGGGGCGGCCCGGCTTCGTCTTTGTCCTGGGCTTCGCGGTCTATCTCACGCTTCTTCACTCGCTTTTTGCGAGCGACCTGAGATACCGCCTGCCTCTCGAGCCCTTCATCGCGATCGCCGCCGGAGCCGGGACGGCGGGGCTTCTTAGCCGGCGACGGTCTTGAAGCCGCGGGCGGCGACGATCACGCACTGCCTCGCGAAAATCCCGAGGACGGAGATCGTCTGCAAGTCGGCCTTGATGTCGAAGAGGCCCGCCAAGTCGGGGTGCTTCTTGCGGATTTTGTTGAGCGTTTTGAAGTAGGTGCCTTCGCCGAAGGAGGCGGAGATTTTGGCGCTGTTGACGGCCAGCGGCGAGATGGGAATCGAAATGCCGTACTGGCAGGTCTTGGCCGTGTAATTGCCCACATCGATCGCCTTTTGCGGCAGGTCCTTGCCGTCCATCGGCTGATAGGACATCGCCCCTTCGGACTGGTAGAAAAGGATGAAGTAGCTGCCCGGAGAGATGAGGGAGGGACGGGCCTTATACCAGTCCTGGTCGGCCAGAGCGAAAGCCCCGCAGAGAGAGACGGCGCACAACGACAGGCCAAGGCGACCGGCAAACCGCATCAGACGGACAATAACAGGCCCTTGGATGATTGTCAATAAAAGTTGATTGGCGCGGCGCTCCGGAAATTAGATACCATCGCCTCGTGAGAGCAACGCCTCCTTTTTCCCGCATCGCCTCCGACGTGAGCCTGGGCCGCGGCGTGAGCATCGTCGGCTGGGCGAACCTTTACGGCTGCTCGATCGGCGACGACTCGAAGATCGGCCCCTTCGTCGAAATCCAGAAGGGCGCCTCGGTGGGCAAACGCGTGAAGGTTTCCTCCCACAGCTTCATCTGCGAGGGCGTCGCGATCGAGGACGACTGCTTCATCGGCCACGGCGTCGTCTTCA
>JAJYFI010000151.1 GCA_021790955.1 bacterium
ATACAGCGACGCGGAGCTCGTGGGCAAGATCCGCGCCGCGGTCGAAGCGCGCGTGCGCGCGGGCAAGCTCAGGCCCAGCGAAGGCGCCGATCTCCTAAGCCGCTACGAGGCCATCATGGATGAATATCCTTATTTTTATCCCGGCGTCTCGGTCGCGCGGCGGCGCGCCGGGGACGCCGCGCCCGCCTCCCCGGCCTCCGGACCAAGCAAAGCCGTCGGGGCGGCGAAGGCTTCTTAATCCCATGTCCGACAATTACGATTCGATCGTCGTCGGCGCCGGGCCGGCCGGCGTCTCCGCCGCGATCACGATGGCGCGGGCGGGGCTCAAGGTCCTCATTCTCGAGCGGGGCGAGTACCCGGGGGCGAAGAACGTCCAGGGCGCCGTCCTTTATTCGCGCATGCTCCACGAGATCGTGCCCGACTTCTGGAAGGAGCCCCAGGCCCCCCTCGAACGCCCGGTCGTCGAGCAGAAAACGTGCGTCACGACCGAGGATTCCTGGATCACCGTCGGCTACAAATCGCTCAAGTTTCTCGAGGGCGTCCCCAACTGCTTCACGATCATCCGGGTCCGCTTCGACCAATGGTATGCCAAAAAGGCCGAGGAGGCCGGCGCCGAGGTCTTCTCCGGCGTGATGGTGAAGGAGCTCGTCACGAAGGACGGCCGCGTGATGGGCATCAAGACCTCGGACGGCGACGAGCTTCTGGGATCGGTCGTCATCGCCGCGGACGGGGTCAACTCGATCATCGCCCAGAAGGCGGGCGTGCGCCGGGAATTGAAGCCGAGCGAGGTCGCCCTGGGCGCCAAGGAAGTCATCGCTCTCCCGGCGTCCGCGATCGAGGACCGCTTCCAGCTCAACCCCGGGGAAGGCGCGACGATGGAGATGTTCGGCTCGACCTCGCTCGGGATGCTGGGCTACGTTTTTCTCTACACCAACAAGGAAAGCGTCTCCCTGGGGGTGGGCTGCAAGCTTTCCGACTACCAGAAAAAGGGGTTGCGCCCCTCGGACCACATCGAGATCGTCAAGAGGCATCCCTTGATCGCGAAGCTCATCTCGGGCGGCAAGACGCTCGAATACTCGGCGCATCTCATTCCCGAGGGAGGGCTCCCCTCCATGCCGCCCTTGGTTTCGGACGGGCTTTTGATCGCGGGGGACGCGGCCCAAATGACGAACCCCGCCTACCGGGAGGGCTCCAACCTCGCGATGACCTCCGGGAAGCTCGCGGGCGAGGCCGTGATCGAGGCGAAACAGAAAGGCGATTTTTCAAAAGCGGGGCTCGCCTCGTACGAGGCCAAGCTGAAGTCAAGCTACGTCCTTCAGGACTTGGCGGAGGTCAGCGGGCTTGAGGAGGCGGTCGAAAAAAGCCCCGGCTTTCTTGATTTCTACCCCAAGCTCGCGACGCGGCTCGCGCATCTGCGATTTTCCGCCGACGGGCAGCCCAAGAAAACGCACCTCAAGGAGGCGTTGGCGCTCGCGCGGCAGCGGGGCTTTTTAAGAATCGCCAAGGACCTCTGGCCTTTGCGCAAGGCGGCCCTATGAGCGAAGAGAGCCCTGCCTTCCTGCCTCCCGGAGCCGAGACGGTTGAGGCGAAGCTCGGGACTCTCGAGTGGAAAAAATCGCCGCAGACCCACATCACGCTGCGGGACGCCACGGAGAAGGCCCCCTGCGTCGATCTTTGCAAGGACCGGCCGTGCGCGACGGTCTGTCCGGCCAAGGTTTACGAGTGGCACGCCCCCGAAAAGCGCATCCTCGTCGCCTACGAGAACTGCATCGAATGCGGCGCCTGCCGCATGCTCTGCCCGTTCGACAACATCAGCTGCGACTGGCACGGCGGGGGATACGGCGTCAAGTACAAGTACGGCTGAGCGCCGTCCTACCTCGTAGCCGCTGAAAGTCCCGTCTTTCCCTGCGTTTTTTCGTCCTTGGTCGTCATGGTCATCTCCTTTTCGTCTGATTGCTCGTTGTTGCCGGACATTGATGCAGATTGGTCGATATACATCTAAGGGTTAGAAGAAAGGTGGAAGGGGCGGAACGCTATCCCCCAAAAAGGGTTAGAATTCCACCCCTCCACCGTAACTCGCATATAGCGCACCTATACAGCCACAGATTCTTCTCGCATTGCAGGCCGCGCAAGAACTGCGACTTGGACAGCGGCCGGTTATCGGCG
This sequence comes from bacterium, assembly GCA_021790955.1. GTDB lineage: Bacteria > Elusimicrobiota > Elusimicrobia > UBA1565 > UBA9628 > JAJZAK01. The sequence continues at coordinate 2,167 of JAJYFI010000151.1, forward strand.
GCCATGCTCGTATCCCTTTTTGAAGGCTCGCAGCAACGCCTGGCCTTCGCCCCGCTTTTTTTCGGCATCCTCCTCGAAAGGAAGTCCTGCGGCGAACGCGTCTTGGAAAGGCGAATAGAGGTCCATGGAGCCCTTCAGGAATCGGTCCACGCACGCCCCGGCCTGAGGAGAGGCGAGTTTGCCGACCTCGATCCCGATGAGCACGGCTCCCGCAGTGTCATATTCCTCATGCTTAAGCTGCTCATGGCCGGCCAATTCAAATCGCCTAGGATCGTCCTCGCCCGAGGCGTAATGGCGCAGCCAATACTCGATGTCCCTCGCATCGTCCCTATATTTGGGATGCTCCTGCTCCTTTCTGTCGAGAAACGCGATGATTTTAAGAAGCATGTGCCCCGCCGCCGTGATCACCGGCACCTTGGCGCCCTTCGATCGAGCCGCGGCACGCGCCGCCGCGCAGGCTTCGTCGAAACCGACGACGTTTATCGTCATGTCGGACTTCGGCCACGTGAGTTTTCCGCCAGGCGCGATTTTCGAACTGTACGGGATGAGGTCCACCATCGCCATCCCCCGGTGAAGGCGGTGTTCTATTTTGGGATTCGGCGCGAATCCCCGGGCCAGCAGCGCGTCGTGGAGCTTCCGGTAGGAATCCCAATCGCGCACCGCCACCCCGAAGTCGGCGTCGTTGGTTCCCCGGAACTTGGGGTAACCGGCGTCGATTTCGGGGCTGTATCGCGCCATGAGCGCCCCGACCAGAACGACCTTGATTCCCAGCTTCTCCGCGGCCTCGCAAACGTCCAAAACCGCTTTCTCGATTTCATCCGCCATGGGTCGCCTGGGGCTCGATGAATTGCTCGTAGATCATCCGCGCCGTCTCGACCTCGCGCGCGCCTCCTTCCTGCAGAAGTTCGGCGTAGACCAGAAAGGGAGTCGCCAGCGGCCACGGGCCATGCTTTTTTTCGGCGATGAAGGCCGGATGAGGGAGCTTGAGCAGAGTGACGTTGCCGCGGGCCTCGTCGCGCAGCATGGGTTCCTCGCCGAGCTTGGCCTGCGCCTGCTCATCGACGAAAAGCGCAAGCGTATCGGGCTCCAAGTGCCGGGTCAGCTCATGGGCCGCTATGCCGCCCGTCACGGCCCAGCAGTCTTTCATGTCCGCCAAGCGCCGGGCTATCGCCTGAAGCGCCTGCACGGGCGCGTTTTCTTTGTGCCGGTACCGGCCGATGAGGCAGGCCGGCCTTAGCTTGAGGGCATAGCCGCGAACGAACAAGTCGATCAAGCCCTTGCGGTCGCCAAGCCGGGCCTGCCCCCCCGCCGCCGGCAGCAGCCATTGCGCTCGCCGCAATTCGACCCTGACGACGTGGGCGGTTCCAAGGGCGACGCCGGCTCCCCGCGCGATCACGCGCAGGGGCGCCCCGGCGTCTTCAGGATGAGTGAGGAGGTAATGGACGACTTTGAGGCCGCCGGGCTCAATGAGGCGCCCCGGTTCCGCCTTTAAGGGGCGCTCCGGCTTTCGGCCGCGAATGTCCAGCATCATCTGGGGCGGCTTGCGGAAAAAGGCGTTCCCCTCGGCATCCATGAAGAAAACCCCGGCCCGGCGGAACTCCTCCGCGGCGGGCTCGGGAACCCAGTCGGCGAAGACCGCGACCGGAGCCTTCTCCCCCGCGGCTCGCCTCAATTGGAAGATGACGTGCAGAGCCTGCTGTCGCGTGGCGATGCGCGCCTTCGCCTCGACGGCCAAGCGCAGGGGCGGCTTGGTGGGTATGCGGAGATCAAAATCATAGGCTCGCCCCATGGCGGGCGCCAAATCGACTTTCATGGCGCCCCCGAGAGCCTCTTCAAGCCCTTTGCGGCAGGCGGCAATCCAAGCGGGGTTTCTGTTCATTAATTTATAGTTGTTCATTAACAACGAACATTATTGATCCATGATCTCTGCTTTGTCAAGGGCCGGGGGGCTTCTGTCCGGCCGGGGCCGTCGGCGGACGGCGGCCCGGCGCCCTACTTCCTCAAAAGCCTCGACGAGTTGAGGACCACGGAAAGCGAGCTCGCCGCCATCGCGAGCGCCGCGTACTGCGGGCGAAGCAATATCCCGAAGCGCGGGTAAAGCGCCCCCGCCGCGACGGGAATCAGGATCAGGTTGTAGGCGAAGGCCCAGAAGAGGTTCTCGACGATGGCGCGCCGGGTGCGCCTTAAAAGCTCGATCGCCCGCGCGATCGTGCCCAAGTCGGGCTTGGCGAGAGTGACGTCGGCCGACTGGGCCGCGACATCGTTCCCCGAGAGGAGCGCGAATCCCAGGTCCGCGCGGGAAAGAGCCGGAGCGTCGTTGAAGCCCTCGCCGACCACCGCCACCCGCCGTCCGCTCTCCTGAATCTTGGCGACGATCCCCGCCTTCTCCTCCGGGAGGGTCTCCGCGTAGACAAGCCCGATCCCAAGCTCCGCGGCCGCGCGGCTCACGATCTCGCGGCGGTCCCCCGAGACGATGCCCACCCCCGGCCCCATCTCCTCGAGCTTCAAGGCCGCCCGCGCCGCCCCCGCGCGCGGGCGGGCGCGAGGCACAGAGAGCCCCGCCGGCTCCGCGCCGGC
>JAJYFI010000152.1 GCA_021790955.1 bacterium
CTTCGCCAACTAAAACGGCGCCGACCTGCTGGCCGTGGATGAGGAATCGAATGGACGTGAGCGGGATCGAACCGCTGACCTCCTCGTTGCGAACGAGGCGCTCTCCCAGCTGAGCTACACGCCCGTCGGGGCATATTCTACAACACTTTTTTCGGCTTCCGGGACGTCGCGAGAAGGTCCTTCCGAAAGGGTTTGGATACCGTTTCTAGCCCCGTGCGGAATACGTTTCCTTGCAATTCACGAATGGCCCTGTTAGAATAATTTTAGCTCCGCCAAACGAAGCGATTCGCCCTATTCAATGCGAGGCAATCCCATGACCGCAGTAGACCTTAGCCGTCTATCCGCTTACGAGCAGCAGTGGGTGGCGGTAACCAGCGACTGGAAGGTCGTGGACCATGATTTGAAGCTGGCCGATCTGCGGCGAAAGCTCGGCGGCTCGGCCGCTTCCTACGGGTACTTCTTCGTCCCCTCCTCCAAGACAGGATACTGCGGCCCTTGCCCGCCCTAAAGTTTCCCTATCTCCGTCTCCTTGCGGACCCCGCCAAGGACCCTATTGGCCGCCACTCCTTCGCAAGGCCCATGATTCCAGTGCGGCTCATAGGTCCCGCAGGCTGGATTGATACGTACGCCTTGGTGGATTCAGGAAGCGACGATACCATCTTCGACCACGAGCTGGCCGCCGCCACCGGCATTGAATGGCAAAAGGGGCCTTCGCATGAGATTACCGGCGTCGATGGCGGCAAGCTGACGGTTCATTTCAGGGGCGCGTCCTACGAAGTCGGCGGGCACCGATTTACAGCGGACCTCGGATTCGCCCCTATGCCGCCCTCCATCAAAGTCATCCTCGGGCAGTCCGGTTTTTTTGAAAAGGCCATCGTCATTCTGGACCAAGGCAACAACCGCATCGAGGTGAAATTCTGAAGGCGAAGGGCGTCCGTTTTGAAAAGAACGATCTCGTCGTCTCTCTTAGCGATGGTCGGGAAATCCATGTGCCATTGGAGTGGTTCCCCAGGCTTCGGGATGCGAGAGAAAGCCAGCGCAGAAAATGGCGCTTGATCGGCGGCGGCGTCGGGATTCATTGGCCCGACCTGGACGAGGACATCTCCGTCGCGGGCCTTTTGTCGTCCTGACTCGTCGCGCGCGCGGTTAAAACTTGGTGGCCAGGGCGGTGGCCGATTTCACGAAAAGTCCGGCAAAGTCCCCGGCAATTCCCGGAGCCCTCGGCGGCGATCCTCCTCGAAAAACCAACTGGCGCAAAGGTGAGGGGGGATTGCCGGGCGGATTGCGAACGAGGCGCTCTCCCAGCTGAGCTACACGCTCGAATTAAGTAAGCTGTCCGTCGAGCTGATGACGACATTCACCATCGTGCGGGCCGAAGCCGGAGAAAAGCTTGGCGCGATCCGGGAACTCTTCCGCGAATACGCCGGCTCCCTGTCCTTCAGCCTCTGCTTCCAGAATTTCGATGAGGAGTTGGCCGCTTTGCCCGGAGATTACGCATCTCCCTCCGGCGCCCTATTTTTGGCCCTCTTCGGCCACGAGGCCGTCGGCTGCGTCGCCTTGCGCCGGCTTGGCTCCGGGACGGGCGAGATGAAACGGCTCTATGTGCGGCCTCAATACCGGGGGTTCGGGCTTGGACGGCTGCTCTGCAAGACGCTGATCGCCGAGGCCCGCGAACTCGGCTATGACCGCCTGCGGCTGGATACCGTCGAATCGCAGATGCGCGAGGCCGTCGCGCTGTATCGGAAGGCGGGATTCCAGGACATCGCCCCTTACAGGCCGAATCCTCTTGACGGCGTTTTATATATGGAGCTGAAGTTATGATCTCCGGCGCCCATGGCCTTAAACTTCGCGCGGGGAGGCCCATTCTGATGCGTGTCAACGCCTTCGTCGGCGGATCCTGGAGGGGAAACCCGGCCGCCGTCTGCATTTTGCCGGAGCCCAGAGGAGCACGCTGGATGCAGCGCGTCGCCGCTGAAATGCAGCTCTCCGAGACGGCGTTCGTTGAGCGCCGGAAAGACGGCTTCCTGCTTCGCTGGTTCACCCCGAAAGTGGAGGTCGCGCTCTGCGGACACGCGACTTTGGCAAGCGCCCACGCGCTGTGGGAGACGGGGATCCTCAGGCCTGGGTCTCGCGCCCGATTCCACACTCGAAGCGGACTGCTCACGGCAAGTCGCCGGGGCTCCTGGATCGGCCTGAAATTTCCGAGACATGACCTGCGGCCCGCGAAGGCTCCGGCGGCCCTGCTCAAGGCCCTCGGGGCGCGTCCCATCCATGTCGCCATGGCTCGAAGACAGTATTTCATCGAGCTCGAAAACGAGTCCGAGCTCCGGAAACTCGCCCCTAACATGGCGATCCTCAAGCCGATTCCCGCGGACGGTTTCATCGTGACAAGCCGCAGCAACCGAAAGCCCTACGACTTCGTCTCCCGCTATTTCGCGCCCGCAGAGGGCATCCCCGAAGACCCCGTGACCGGCTCGGCCCACTGCGTCTTGGGCCCCTATTGGTCGAAAAAGCTGGGGAAGAAATCGCTTGTCGGCTTCCAGGCTTCCGCCCGAGGCGGCATCGTGCGCGTGCGAGTCGGGCGCGACCAGGTCCTTCTCGAAGGCAAAGCCGTCACGTGCCAAGCCCCTTTCTGCCTTTCCTGTGTTTAGCGGTACAATGATCTTGATGAGTGCGAGCCAATCCCATTAACGATGGCTTCGGAGCTCAAGATCCGAGACGCCACGATCATCCTTCTCCGAGGCGACATCACGAAGATCCCCGTCGATGTCATCGTCAACGCGGCGAACTCGGCGCTCGTGGGCGGCGGGGGGGTGGATGGCGCCATTCACCGTGCGGGAGGCCCCGGGATCATGCGCGAGCTCGAAGGCATCCGTCCCGCGGGCGGCTGCCCCACCGGATCAGCGGTCGTCACGGGAGCGGGGAAACTTCCGGCGAAATGGGTCGTCCACGCCGTGGGACCCCGTTGGCGCGGCGGCTCGCACGGTGAAAAGGAATTGCTTGCCTCCGCTTACCGCAAAAGCCTTGAGCACGCATCGGCGCGCGGGGCCGTCCGGGTGAGCTTTCCCTCGATCAGCACCGGCGTCTACGGCTATCCGGTCGAAGAGGCGGCGCCCGTCGCTCTACAGGCCGTCGCCTCGTTTCTTGCGCAGGCCTCCCCGATCCGGGAAGCGCTCTTCGTCCTTTTCGACGACGAGACGCTCCATGCCTACGAACGCGCCCTCGTCGCCATCGCGGCCGGCAAGTAATGCGCCGGCGACTCTGGATCTTCTGGTCCATCCTCGCCGCGCTTATGCTCTATACCGATTTTCAGGGACGGCTGCTCTTTCCCGGCGCCTCCGCCACGACGATCGCGCTTCTCACCGCGGCGTTCTTCGCCGTCCTGATCGGGTGGCAGTTCTGGTACCGCGCCCACCCCGGCTTCATCGACTCGCCATGGTTTGAATCCCTCGCCTGGATCGGCGCCGTCTCCATGGGCGTCTGGGCGGGTTTCGTTCTCCTGTCCATTCCCTTGAACCTGGCGGGGATGCTCGGCCGATGGGCGGGCTGGTTGCGGCCCGGCTCGCTTCGCTCGGGGCTGGTCGCCGCGGCGGCGGCCTCGGCCCTGATCGCCGCGCTGGGCTTTTGGCAGGTGCTTCTCGGACCGGCCATCCGGGAGGTGTCGATCCCTCTTCCGGGGCTTCCCCGAGATCTAACGGGTCTGCGCATCGCCCAGATCAGCGACCTGCACATCGGCCCCATGATCCGTGAAGGCTACATCCGCAGGGTCGTGAATGCGGTTCTCGCCTCGAAGCCCGATCTCATCGCGATCACGGGGGATCTCGTGGACGGCACGGGCGAGAAGCTGCGGCGCCCGGTCGAGATCTTGCGGGAACTCAAGGCGCCCCTTGGCGTCTACTTCGTCACGGGGAACCATGATTATTATTGGGGCGCCGAGCCATGGTTGAAGCGCGTATCCGAGCTTGGATTTATCCCTCTCGTCGACGAAAACCGCCTTATACGGCGGGGGGAAAGCACGATTCTCATCGGAGGAGTCGCCGACATCCAGGCCTCCCACTTTCTCCCGGAGCACCGCTCCGACCCCCGCCGGGCCGCCGCCTGCGCCGAAAAGCCCGATCTTAAAATCCTTCTCGCCCACCGCCCCGAATCCTGCCTGGAGGCGGAACCCGCGGGCTTCGACCTGCAGCTCTCCGGACACACCCACGGCGGACAGTTTTTTCCGTTTAACCTCGTGGTTCGGCTCGTCCACCGCTACCACCGCGGTCTCTACCGGCACGGTCGCTTGTGGCTGCACGTCAATCCAGGGACCGGTTTTTGGGGCCCGCCACACCGCTTCTGGGTGCCGGCCGAGATCACCCTGCTGCGCCTTGCCGCCCGATAGGACGGATTCGCGGCGTATGACCGGCGTCATAGCCGGTTTCCGGCGTTCCTGGCTATTTTGTTGCGCAACCGACTCCGATGCCCAAGCTCCTGATCGTTCAGGCGGCCGCGTACCGCTCGCGCCTCGATCGTCGCCCCTTCCGGTTCCTTAATCGCCGGCAGTTCGGAAGCCATAGTTTTTACTGCAGTTGCGCCTTCATGTGTAACTACCTTTACAGAATCTGGGCTTACTTCTGGTGCTCAATGGACAGTTGTGTATGGGGGTTCTTCGAATACTTCTACATCAACAAGCTTAACTATAACGAATGGAAGTGGCAATTTTTCATTTTCCGCATCAGCATCTTCATCGCCGTCGCCAT
>JAJYFI010000153.1 GCA_021790955.1 bacterium
CCCATCATCTCGAAGCCGACGGCGATGCCCGTGTACTCGACGATGTAGCTGACGACATCGACGACGGCCATCGGCACGGCCGCGGCGGCCGCGACTTTCCTGCTGTAATTTTCCCGGATCAGATCGCCCAACCCCTTGCGAGTCACCGCGCCCACTCGGGCAGCCACTTCCTGGATGACGTAGAGCGGGATCGCCAACACGAGCAGGAACCAGACGAGCTTCGTCCCATAGCGCGCGCCCGTGTCGACCGCGGTGATCGCGCTTGCGGCGTCGACATCCGCGATCATGACCAGCCAAGCGGGGCCCCAAGTTTTAAGGAGGCGGCCGATGCGGACCTGCCAAGGGCGCGCCTTGCGCGCCCTTGGCCCGTCGCGGCCGGCCGCCGGGGCTCTTCCAAGGGAGGGGTCTTGAGGCATCATCGCTTCTTATTGAAATTTATTTTCAACAATATTCAAGCGTGAAGTCAATTCGCCCTCGACGGCGCCAGGTCTGGACATGGGACGCCGGCGGGGCTTGAGGTCGCCTGGGGGACGGGGCTCCTCCGGGTCTTTTGTCCCTTTGCCGCTGGGCCCAACGCCTCATGCGGGGGATTGGCGGTTCATCTATGATTTCGATGGCACGGTTCATCAATGGCCCGTCAAATGACCGGAAAGAAGCTCTCGCGGCTCGCCGCTCTCCTCGCGGCTTTCCTGCCGGCCGCCCTCCTCCATGCAGACGAGCCTGAAAACGCCAAAATCGCCGCCGAGAATTTCTCTCCGGCCGCCATTGTCGCGATCCCCCGGCCCGCCTTCAAGGCGCGCGCGGATGTCCCGATCGCCCTGGAGCGCCGGTTCCGCGACGACTGCTCCGTATCGAACGCCGTTGGGACCACCTGCTCCGCCGCCATTCTCAGCCTGAGGCCGACCCAGTTCAACCTCGGCATGATCGAGGTCCGCCAGCGCGCCAAAAAGATGAGCCGGATGAGCGGCCATGATCTTAAGGAGTACATGGAAAACACGCCGGCTCCGGTCGTCATCGGGCCAGGAGGGGCCTTTTTCATCTTCGACCGCCATCATGAGGCGCGGGCTCTCCTGGAGATCGGGCAGGACCGCATGGCGGCCGTCGTCCGGGCCGACTGGCAGGACCTCTCCGAGGACGAATTCTGGCGCCGGATGAAAAGCCATCATTGGGTCTGGCTCCGCGACAAGGGAGAAGGCCCATTAGGCCCCGGAGATCTCCCCAAGAACGTCCTGCGCATGACCGACGATCCCTACCGCTCTCTGGCGCGAGCGGCCGTTAAGAAAGGCGGCTGCCGGAAATCGACGGTCCCTTTCGCGGAATTTCTCTGGGCCGATTTCTACCGGCCGCGGATCCCGGAGTTGACGATCGAGAGCGACTATCACAAGGCCGTTGAGGAGGCGATCAGCCTGGCCCACGCCCCCTCGGCTGCCCAGCTGCCCGGCTACATTCCCGCCAAAAACTAGCCTGAAAATTCAGTAGACGGGACAAAAAAGTCCGGCCGCTTTCCGCCGTCGGAAGCGGCCGGACTGACTATTTCAGTTCTAGCCCTTAGAAAAGAAACTGGAACATCCCGCGGATCTCGGGGACGAAGTCGCGGGTGATCGTCTTGCTGGCCGAAACCTGGTCGGGCAGGTCCGCCAGGACATAGGAGCCGACGCCGGGCTCGTGCAAGACCGGCATGTTGAGGTAGAGCGGCACGTCGCCCACGAGCTTGACGTTGTGCCCGTGGATATACCATGTCAGCGACGGCGTGATCTCGTCGATCACCGGCCCGTTGAGCGGGTCGACGGAGGTCAGGACGCCGGTCGTGCCGCTATAAGCGCCCACGCCCATGGTCCGACCGGGAAGCAGCGCCGCGTAGCGCAGCGCCCCCTCCACCTTGCGGTAGCGGTAGCTTCCCTGGGCGCGCCAGGCCGTCATGTGGACGCCGCCGTAGCCGTTCTGGTAGCCGCCCCAGTCGAATTCCGCCTCGCCCGTCAGGACCTGGTTGTCCCCCACGGGTTTTCTCTCGAGCAAATCCCCGCCCACCATGAAGAGGTCGCCGTCCGCAAACCCCGCCGGCGTTTTCCCCACTTCCTCGCCGATATACGGGTTCCAATTCGGGTCGATGAGAAGCGGCTTAGTCCCCGTGGGGTCGATGTTCATGACGGTCGAGTGCCCGATCGTCGTGTCCTTCATGAAGAGGGCGTTCACGAAAGCGGCCTTCTCCGTCTTCGTGACGCCGAGGCTGTCCTGCGTCACGTGGTAGATGTCCTTGTCGGCGCCGTCGTCGTATCCCACGCGGGTGACCAGCATCGGGATGCCGAGGGCCTCCGGCAGGGCGTGGGTGGGAGTCACGTTGACATCGCGGCCGCCTCCCGCGAAGACTCCGAAAGTGCCCGCAAAGTCGCTTCGATAGTCATTGAGCGACATGCCCACGTCGCGTCCGCCCTCGTTGCTGGGCCCTCCCCAGTTGAAGGCGTCGCTCGCGATGGATCGGGCGGTGTAGTTCATGTAGCCGGTGTCCGTCAGCGCCTCGCGGCTGTAGGGAACGCGAAACTGCCCGGCCATGACGGAGGCGCCCTTCGCGGGGAGGGGCGCGTCGACGAAGGCGTCGAGCAAGGAGAGCGTCGGGCTGTTGGCGGAGGTCTGCTCTTCTCCACCGAGGACCACGTTCGTCTCGTATTTGTATCCCTTGTAGTTTCCTTTGACGCCGAGCCGCGCCTCCTTGAGGAAAAGATAGACCCGATTGTTGTTTCGGACGCTGTCGGGGACGTTCTCTCCCACCCCAAAAAGCTGGAATCGCCCGTCCACGTTGAAGCTCCCGGTCGCGTTGCTGACGATGTTGATGCCGGGGTCGGCGGTCTGGGCGTGGGCGGAGGAAGAGAGGACCCCTCCAAGAAACATCACGGCGATCGCGGCAAGCGGCTTTTTCATAAGGCCTCCTTGTTGCTGCCTGATGACGTCCCTGTGACGCCATCAGGGACTAGCAACAATCAAGCCAAACGGAACGGCCAATCAATGGCCGGCGGCCTGGCGGCGCATCTCGTCGCAGACGCCCTCCAAAAGCGAGCTGGCCACCCACTTCGCGGCGAATCCGGAAAACCAATGGCCGTCGATGCTCCCTCCATCGGCGCGCAAGCGATAGACCACGCCGACCCCCGTGGTCCGGGGCGAGAGGCGCCAGGATCCTTCGTAGGTCCTGAAGCTCTTGCCGGAGAGGTCGGTGAAGTCGATTTCCCGGGGGGCCGCCTCCCTCACCTTGAGGAGAAGCGAAATCGTGCGGCGGAAAAAAAGCGCTCCCGCGCTGGACTTCTGGAGCAGGTAGACGAAGCCGTCCGATCTCCTGAGGACGCGGCTCGTGCGCATGGAGCCGACGAAGGAGGGGATGGCCTCGTAGTCGGTGAGCACCTTCCAGGCCTGCTCCGGAGTCGCGGGGCTCGTAAAGCGCCCCTCGATGGAGTAGCCCTCGCTCGACCTTTGGACGGAGACCTCGATGTCGCGGCCGCTCGAACAGGCCGCCGGGCTCGGCGAGGAAACAGCCGCAAGGAGCGTCGCTACGTGCACGATGGCGACGAAGCCCGGCCCCCTCTTCCTCATGGCTATCCTCCCGGTTTGAGGATGAAATCGTAACGGACGACGATTGGGTCCTTGACCTTGAGGGCGCCCAGCATGAACGTCGGCGGGGTGACGCCGTAATCGCTCATCAGGAGCCGGTAGCTGCCCGAGAGCCGCGCCCCGTCGAGCCCGGCGGTGCAGGTCGCGTCCACGTCGACTTCCCGCTCCTTGCCGGCGATGGAGAGCGTCCCGTGGGCCCGGATGGGAAACTGGCCCGGGTGGGAAGGGCCCGGGCCGCGAACGACGTCTCCCGTCGTGTAGCGGCTCATCCGGAAGACGATGGCCGGAGCCTCTTTCTCTTTGAGGGCCGCGCGCATGTTCTTGTCGAGGCCTTTTTCTCCCGAGGAGAGCTTCGCGACGGGAACGCTCAGCTCGAGGCCGCCCGCCTTTCCATTGAGTATCAGGTCCGCCAACGATTTCGCCGCGGCGTCCTTGGAGGAGAACCTCGCGGCAAAGCTCAAGGCTCGCGCCGAGAAGCGATGCAAGGTCGAATCCCCTTCGATCCAGAGCTTGCTGCGCGAGGGGTCGACGACGATCGGGGAGACGGCGGGACCGGACCAGGTCCGCGCCGCGGCCATGAGGACGGCAAAGCCCGCGAGAAACGGCGTCCCCCATCCCTTCCTGCGGGCGCGTTTCGCGGGCGTCATCGAGAGAGGACCTCGTGGCGCACGGCGTTGACGGTGCGCCGGGAGATGCGAATCGAGCGCTCGTCTCGGAGCCGCTCGGCCAGGGCTTGGTCGGTCTGCGTCTCGTCGGCGGCAAGCCAGCGGGCCAGGATTTCGCGGACGACGCGCCGGCGCCCCGGCACCAACGTGATGAGCGGCACCTCCCCGCCCCGGGGAAGGCGCACGGATCGGCCCGCGAGGGCCCGGCTGATCGTGCTGGGGGCGAGATCGAGGCGCCTGGCGAGCTGGCGCAGGCTGATCGCGGTCTTGTCCTCCTCCTTGCCGGTTCCCAGGGCGAGCGCCTGGATCTTGACCGCGGATTCCAGGATCCTGAAAAGGGTGTTCTGGCGGAGGTTGACGGCCTCGATTTTCTTGAGGAGCCGCGGCAGGCTCATGAGCGGGGCGTGGACGTCGAACCCGGGCAGATCCTCCCCCTCGGCGACCACCCGCGCCACGCCG
>JAJYFI010000154.1 GCA_021790955.1 bacterium
GGTTTCCGATATAGCGCACGCCATACAGAAGCATGCGGAGGGCAGGGGGTTTTCGATCGTGAGAAGTTTCGTGGGACATGGGATAGGAAGATCGCTCCATGAGGAGCCCCAGGTGCCCAACTTCGGCCCACCCGGCAAAGCGCCCAGGCTCGTTAAGGGAATGGCCCTGGCGATAGAGCCGATGGTGACCGCGGGATCAGGCGACGTCGAGGTGCTGGCGGACGGCTGGACGGCCGTGACCCGAGACCGAAGCCTTGCCGCTCATTTCGAGCATACCGTGGCGATGACCGAGGAAGGGGCCGAAATCTTGACGTTGCCGGGTCCCATGGGAGAGAATGGCCAAAGAGGATAAGATCGAGGTCGAGGGTGCCATCCTCGAGGCGCTGCCCAATGCCATGTTCCGCGTCGAGATTCAGCCTGGTCGCGTCGTTTTGGCCCATATCTCTGGAAAAATGCGCATGCACTACATCAAGATTTTGCCCGGGGATCGCGTGAAGTTGGAGCTTTCTCCTTACGATTTGACACGCGGACGGATTACCTACAGGATTTAGAGGCTAAAACCAAGATGAAAGTGAGAGCCAGCGTCAAACCCATTTGCCAGAAATGCAAGGTGATCAAGCGCCAGGGCGTGGTGCGCGTCATCTGCGCCAATCCCAAGCATAAGCAAAGGCAAGGATAACAAGGAGGAATATCATGGCGCGCGTCGCGGGCGTGGATTTGCCGAAAAACAAGAGAATCGAGATCGCCCTCCGCTATTTGAACGGCGTCGGGCCGGCGATCGCGAAGGAGATCATCGAGAAGCTCAACGGGGCCATTTCCCCCGACGTCCGGGTCAAGGATTTGAGCGAAAGCCAGGTGGGATTGCTCAACAGCCTCATCGCCAAGGAGTACAAGGTCGAAGGAGAGTTGCGCCGCGCCTTCCAGGGCGACATCCAGCGCCTCTACGATATCAACTGCTACCGCGGCTTCCGCCATCGCCGCAATCTTCCGGTGCGCGGCCAGCGCACCCGCACCAACGCCCGCACGCGCCGCGGCCGCCGCAAGACGATCGGCTCGGGCGCCAGGGCCGTGGCCCCGGCTAAGTCCGCGGCCAAACCCCAAGGAGGAGCATAACCCCCATGCCAGGTCCCACGCCGACGGCCCCCGCGCGGCCCCAGCCGCGCCAGGGCAAGAAAAAGAATTGGAGGGCGCTCTCTTTTGCGCGCATGCACATCCAGTGCTCCTTCAACAACACGATCATTTCCATGACGGACGACCGCGGCGAAGTTCTCTACTGGGCCTCGTCCGGCAGCTGCGGCTTCAGGGGCACGAAGAAGGGAACCCCCTATGCCGCGGGCGTTACGGCGGCGAAGGTCGCTAAGCGCGCGCTCGAGATGGGCGTCAAGCAGGCGGCGGTCTTCATGACGGGCCCCGGCCCCGGCCGGGAGACGGCGGTGCGCTCGCTGGGAACGGCGGGGCTCCTGATCGTGAGCATCAAGGATGTGACCCCGCTCCCGCACAACGGCTGCCGCCCGCCCAAGGCGAGGAGGGTATAAGATTTATGGCGCGCTATTCGGGACCCGTTTGCAGGCTGTGCCGCAGGGAGCAGACGAAGCTTTTCCTCAAGGGGGACAAGTGCCACACGAATTGCATCCTCGACAGGCGCCCCACCCCGCCGGGCCAGGCCAAGCCCGCCCGCGGCAAGCCCTCGTCCTACGCGATTCGCCTGCGCGAAAAGCAGAAGCTCCGGCGCATGGCCGGCATCCTGGAGAAGCCGCTCCAGCGCCTCATGGAGGCCGCCTCGAAAAAGCCCGAGGCGACTGGCGAGCAGCTTCTGCGCAGCCTTGAGCTGCGTCTCGACAACGTGGTCAAGCGCGCCGGGATCGCCGGGTCCTTGAAGGGCGCGCGCCAGTTCGTCCTGCACCGGCATGTCAAGGTGGACGGGCGCCCCGTGAATGTCCCGTCCTACGTCCTCAAGCCGGGAAGCGTCGTGACCTGCGATCCCGCGCTTAAGGAGAACGTCGGCGTGAAGCTGAGCCTGGAGACGGCCAAGCGCCTCTCCAACCGCCCCGGCTTCCTTGAATTCGACGAGGATAAGATCGCCGTGAAGGTCCTGAGGGCTCCCGAGCGCTCGGAGATGTCCTGGCTGGTCAACGACCAGCTCATCGTTGAGTACTATTCCCGCTAGAGAACCGAGGAGGAGAGAGAGATGGCGTATAAAGAACTGATTCTGCCGCAGAAGCTCAACGTCGAGGAGAAGACGCTGTCGGCGTCCTACGCGAAATTTGTGGCCGAGCCTTATGAGCGAGGCTACGGGCATACGATCGGAAACGCCCTGCGCCGCATTCTCCTCTCCAGCCTCGACGGCGCCGCGGTCTCGGCCGTCCGGGTCGCCAAGGCGACGCACGAGTATGCCGCCCTTCCGGGCGTGCGCGAGGACGTCATGAACATCCTTCTCAACATGAAGAAGGCGCGCTTTAAGATGTTCACCAACGGCCCCGAGATGATCTACCTGACGGCCTCCAAGCCGGGTCCCGTGACGGCCGGCATGATCCAGGGCAACTCCAATATCGAGGTCGTCAATCCCGACCTCGTTCTCGCTCATCTGGAGCCGGGCGGCAAGCTCGACATGGAAATCGAGATCTCCAAGGGCCGCGGCTACGCCTCGGCGGAAGAGATCCGCGCCCGGCAGGAGTGGCCGAGCGGCTTTCTCCCCGTGGACGCGCTGTTCTCGCCGGTCACGAAAGTCCACTACGACGTCGAAAACGCCCGCGTGGGACAGGTGACCGATTACGACCGCCTCATCCTCGAGATCTGGACGGACGGTTCGATCAATCCTGCCGAGGCTCTGGTCCAGGCGGCCAAGCTCATGCGCGAGGCGCTCAATATTTTCCTGCCCGAGGAGGAGGCCCAGGCCGAGGAGGCGATGGAGGCGGCCGCCGTTCCGGCGGGCGAGGGGGACGCCAGGCTTCAGGAGCTGCTGGGGCGTTCGATCGACGCCATCGAGCTGTCGGTGCGCGCTTCCAACTGTCTCAAGGTCGCCAAGATCCGCACGATCGGCGAGCTCGTGGGCAAGACCGAGGAGGAGCTTCTCGGCGTGAAGAATTTCGGGCAGAAGTCCCTCGAGGAGATCAAGGACCGCTTGAAGGACATGGGCCTTTCCCTCGGGATGAGGGCGGCCTAAGGAGGATTCGCCGATGACCAAGCAGCTGGGCGGACGCAAGCTCGGGGTCGTCTCCTCCCACCGTCGCGCGCTCCTGCGCAACATGGCGACGAGCCTGTTCCACCACGAGCGGATCACGACCACCGTCGCCAAAGCCAAGGAGCTGCGGCCCTTCGCGGAGCGCCTCATCACGCTCGCGAAGTCAGGGTCGCGGCCGATGGTCTGCCGCGACATCCAGGACCGGGTCGTGCGGCGCAAGCTTTTCGACGTCCTGGCCGTCCGCTACAAGGACCGCCCGGGCGGCTATACGCGCATCCTGCGCCTGAACCCGCGGCAGGGCGACAACGCCTCCGTGAGCCGGATCGAGCTGATCGGATAGGAGGAACTACGGCGATGTTCGACGCGCTCTTCAGCCTCTTCTCCAACGACATGGGAATCGACCTGGGGACCGCGAACACCCTGGTCTACGTCAAAAACCAGGGGATCATCCTGCGCGAGCCCTCCGTCGTCGCGATCCAGAAGGAGACGCGGGAGGTCTTGGCGATCGGCGCCGACGCCAAGCGCATGTTGGGCCGCACGCCCTCCTCGATCATCGCGGTGCGCCCCCTGCGCAATGGCGTCATCGCGGATTTCGAGGCCACGCAGGAGATGATCAAGTATTTCATCCGCAAGGTCCATAACCGGCGCGCCCTGCTTCATCCGCGCATCGTCATCGGCATCCCCTCGGGCATCACCGAGGTCGAACGGCGGGCGGTGCAGGAGTCGGCGGAGCAGGCCGGCGCCCGGGACGTCGTGCTGATCGAGGAGCCGATGGCGGCGGCGATCGGCGCGGACCTCCCCATCGAGGAGCCGCACGGCAACCTCATCGTCGACATCGGAGGCGGGACGACGGAGGCTGCGGTGGTCTCTCTCGGAGACATGGTCGTCTCGAAATCCCTGCCGGTCGCCGGCGACGAGATGGACGAGGCCATCGTCCAGCATTTCCGCCGCAAATACAATCTGGTCATCGGGGAAACCAGCGCCGAGGAGGTCAAGATCAACATCGGCTCCGTTTTCCCGCTGAAGGAAGAGAAGACGATGGAGGTCAAGGGGCGCGATCAAGCCACCGGGCTTCCGAAGACCGTTCTCATCACGTCGGAGGAGGTGCGCCAGGCTCTGATGGAGCCGGTGCAGCTGATCCTGGACGTGATCAAGAACACGCTGGAGGAGACTCCGGCGGAATTGGCTGCGGATTTGGTGGACCGGGGCATCATGCTCGCGGGAGGCGGATCTCTGCTGCGCGGATTGCCGGACCTGATCCGGCAGGAGACCGAGCTTCCCGTGCATCGCGCCGCGGACCCCTTGAGCTGCGTTGCGCTCGGGACGGGGAAGTTCCTGGAGGAGTTGGACAACATCATGGACCAGCGCCTCGACTTCGTCAAGTCCTACCGGGACCGCTCCTAACGGGGCGTTCCCGCCGGGCAGCCGCGCCAGCCTGAGGCGCCCGGCCGCAGTCGTTCCGCCGTTCGATGCCGCACCACCGGCCCTCGGGCCGGACG
>JAJYFI010000007.1 GCA_021790955.1 bacterium
GAAAGGCGGCATAGGCCAGGAAGGCGCATGCCGCGCAGGCGGCGAGGGAGGCGGCCGCGTCCAGGGCCGTTCGCGTGCGTCCTTCAGGCAGGTGCAGGGCCTCGAAGGCGAAGTGTTTCCCTTGGGCTGCCGCGACGGCGGCTCCCAAAAATCCGATCCAGAGCACCATGTGCCGCATCAAAATGTCGGCGCCCACCATCCCGACGCCGAAGAGATCCCGCAGGAGGACGCTGGCGAAGGCCAGCAAGACAAGCGTGATGAGAAGGAAGGTGAGGACCGCCGTCTCGGCGGCTTCGAGCAGCTTCTGGGTCTTGGAGATGGCCTTCATCCCCTGCGAGCGGTCTTGGACGCGCTCTTCGGGTGGCGCAGGGCCTTCAGTATGGAATCGGTTTCCTTGACGATGTCGGAGCCGAAGAGCCCCTCGTTGACGAGGATGTTCTGAGCCTTCGTCCGGGCCTTATCGAAGTAGGCCATGTCGGACGGGCCGGGGGCGTTCCCCATCTTCAAGCCGCGCTTTTGCAGGATGTCGAGGGCCGCCTTGGCTTCCTGGCTTGACAGAATGTTCAGCTTCGCCAGATGCTTTCGGGAGAGCGTCGAGAGAAGCCGCTGTTGCGTCGGGGTCAAAGAATCGAAGAAGCGCTTGGAGACGAGGACCGCGCCCGCTGAATAGGCGACGGGGACCGGATAGATGAAGTTGGTGCGCGTAAACCATTCGAGGGCGATGACCGCAAGCGGCGGGCCGTAAACGCCGTTGATGAGCTCGGTTTCGAGGTTGCTCATGACGTCGATGATCGATAGGGGTATGGGGCTCACGTCGATGGCCCGGTAGGCCGCCTGGGCGATAGGGTCGTCCACCCATACCCACATCTTGAACTTGGGATTCTTGAGTTCTTGGGGGCTCGCCACGGCGTCCTTGGTGAAAAAGTAGACGAAGCCGGGGTCGACCCATCCCAAAAGCGCCATGCCTCCCTTCTTGAGGTCGGCTTCGAGCCTCGGGGAGAGCTTGCGGCGCACCGCGTCGACTTCGCGCTCGCTGCGGAACAGCCAGGGGCTGTCGAGAATCCGCACTTCCGGGGCGATGGAGCCGATGCCGACGCCCGTGAACCCGGCGGCCTGAAGCTCCCCGATGCGCATCTTGCGCACCACGTCCTTCTCGTCTCCCGCGACGCCTCCCGGGTACATCTTGAAGCGCAGGCTCCCGCCGCTGCGCTCCGTCAGCTCCTTGTTGAGCGCGTCCATGACCTTCATCCAGGTGGAGTTCTGAGGGGCGAGGGTGGCGAACTTGATGTAGCGCACCGGGTCCGCCGCGCCGGCGGGCGCGGCCAGAGTCAGAAGAGCGGCGAGCAGGGTTTTAGAAGTAATCATGGATTTGGGCGAGCATGGCTTTGGCGCGCTCCTTCGCGATCTGATCGGAGAGGCCGGCGTGCGGCAGAATCCCCGGCTTGGCGGCGACCACGCCGGAAAGCAGATTTTTAAAGAGGTCCTGGTCCTGGATGGCCGTGGCGTAATAGCGCGCCTCCAGCGTCGGAATCATGAGGAAAGCGCCTTTCGTGAGCTCGGCGGCGCGAACGAAGAGGTCCTTGGCCTTGGCGGGGCTTCCCCCCAACATGGCGGGCTTGGAGGCGTAATAAACTCCCAGAACGACGTCCGCTCCGGCGAAGAAATAGGTCTCGTCCAGCCTCCGAATCCGCTTCATAAGCAGGACGACCTTGGGGAGATCGGCGAGCGCGTCCGGAGAATCCCCCGAAAGCCTGATGCGGCCTGCTTGGCCAAAGCCGTACCAGAAAAGGTCCGGGACATCGCGGCGCGCGGCGCGGCCGAGGACGGCCTGGAACCGGGGAAGAGTTTCGGCCGCCAAGAGCTTCGAGAGGCGAGGATTGAGCGCGAGCGCCCGAGCGGCGTAGCCGCTGGCGCGCTCGTAGATCGCCTTGGCGCGGGCGGGCTGGGTTTCGTCGAGGAAGAGAAACGCGTAGGCGTCGAAGGCTTGGGCCATGAGCCGCAGGATTTTTTTGTTGCGAGGAGCGTTCGCGAGAAGGGCGTTGAGCGACTCCATCTGGGCCGGGAAAGCGTCATGCGCCAGGCGCACGTCCGTCTCCTCATCGAGGGCGGAGCGGCCCTTGTCGATGAGCCCTTCGCTGACATGAATCGCCAAGCGGGCGCAACCTGCGGCCAAAAGCAGCGCCGCCAAGGGCCAAGCGCGTCTAAGCATCGCGCTGCATTCTAGAAAATCCGCGGGGGTTAATTCAGGAATTTCTAAGCCGCGCCAGGATTTCAGTCGTGGCGCGGGTCCGGTTGAGGGTGTAGAAATGGATGCCGGGCGCCCCGCCATCGAGGAGCTCGCGGCATTGGCGCGTCGCGTAATCGATCCCGAAAGCGGCGAGATCCTCCGGGGAATCCTTGAAGGCTTCGATCTTCTCGACCAAGGCCCGAGGGAGGCGCACCCCGCAGAGGGACGCGAAGCGCTTGAGCTGGGCATGGTTTGTGACCGGCATGATCCCGGGCACGACCGGGACGCCGATCCCTGCCTTGCGGGCGCGGCCGACGAATCCGAAGTAGGAGGCGTTGTCGAAAAAAAGCTGCGTCGTGACCCAGGAGCCGCCGCCTCGGACCTTCGCGAGGAGGTGCCGCAGATCGTCATCGGGGGAGACGGCCTCCGGATGGGTCTCGGGGTAGCCCGCGACCCCGATGCGGAATCCCCCCCGCTCCTTGATGAAGCGCACGAGATCCAAAGCATGCGGGAAATCGCGCTCGGCCGCGGCGGCCGCCTGATTCGCCGGGAGGTCCCCCCGCAGGGCGATGAGATTGGTGACGCCGCGACGTTCGAGCCGGTCGAGGAAATCCGCGATCTCCGCGCGCGTATGGGCGGCGCCGGTCACATGGGAGGCGGCGGGAATTCCCAGCTCCTCCTGGATGCGCGCCGCCGCGGCCGCGTTCTTATCCTGCTCCCCGGCCGCCGCGCGGTAGGTCAGCGTGACGTAGGCGGGGTTGAGCGGCGCGATCTCGCGAACTCGATCAAAAAGAGGATCGAGGGTCTCGGGCGGGCGGGGCAGGAAAAATTCGAAGGAAAAAAACGGCCGCTGCTCGAGAAGGGAGCCGATGTCGAAGGGCAAGGCCGTCAGGCGTAGAAATTCCTGATCCAGCGGTGCCGGGCGATGACGGCCAGCTCCCGCTCGTCGAAATAATGCCCGTCGGCCGCGCGGGCGTTCTGGAGGACATGGGATTGCTTGCGCATCCCCGGGATCACGGTCGAAACCTCGGGGAAGCTGAGAGGGTACTTGAGCGCCGCGACGGCCAGGGACGAGGCCTTGGGCCCCAGCACGTCTTTTTCCAGGGCCTTGACGCGCCCGACCGTCTCGGCGAGACGGTCCCCGCCGAAGTAATGGCTGCGGAAGTCCTGCGGCTCGAAACGGGTTTCGGGCTTGAGCTCTCCCGTCAGGCCGCCTTCGTCGAGGGGGCAGCGAACGACGATGCCCACGCCCTTGTCGCGGCAGAGGCCGAAAAGCCGGTCCTGCGCCCGTTGATCGAAGAGATTGAAGAGCACTTGGACCTGTTCGACGAGGCCTGTCTCGATCAAGGCGAGGGCCGACTCGGGATCGTCGTTGTTGAGCGAGGCGCCGAGAAAGCCGATCTTCCCCTCCCGGCGCAGCTTCGAGAGGGCCGCCGCCGCTTCCGGCCACAGGGGATCCTGGAGCCAATGATCGCTCCAGACGTGGAATTGCTCCAGGGGCAGGCGCTCCAGGCGGAGGTTCCTCAACGAGTTCTCCACGCAGGAGACGATCCAATCGGGAGGGAAGGCGAGCTTGAGCGGCGTCGTGGGCCTGGCGGGCCACTCCATGTTCTTGGGAGGGATTTTAGTCGAGACGACGAGATCGGCGCGGGTCTCCCGCAGCAGCCGTCCGATCAATCGTTCGGAATGGCCGTGGCCATAGGCGAAGGCGGTGTCGAAATAGGTGATGCCGGCGTCCGCCGCCGCCAGGAGCGCGCGCATGGATTCGGCGTCGTCGGTCGCCCCCCACATGCTCTTGCCGATCCCCCAGCCCCCGAAGCCGATCTCCGAGACCTTGAGGCCCGTGCGGCCCAGGGGCCGGCGGGGCAACGCGGCCGGCGCGCGCGCTTTGGCGGCGGCGGGAGCGGTTTTCACCGGCGCACCTGGACGACCAGGCGGATGTCCTCGAGAACGGACGCGACGGCCTCGCAGCGTTCCCGAACTCCTTCATAGACGACGGCGGAGCCCTGGGTGTGGACTTCCCAGGCGATGCGCTTGGAGCGCTCGAAATCGCAACGAATCGCCTTGACGAGCTGCCTCTCGACATCCTCGAAGCTGTGGCAGTCGCAGTTGAAAAGGATTGTTTTCCACGCCGCATCGAGGATCGGCCTGGCGACGGACTCCTGGTCCTCCTGCGTCAATGTTCCGGCCACGGGCACAGGGTAACACCTCTCCAAGAGGCGCGTCAAGAGAGGGGGGCGCTCGATTTTTCCGCGCCGAACCAGGCTTTCGCAAGGGACATCCCCCGGACCATCTCATCGAGCCTAAGGAAATGGGCCGCGACGGCGAGAGCCGCGGATCCCGCCAGCAACGCCGCGGCGAGCCGCGGCAGCGGCGCGGCTCGGGGCAGGAGGCGCCAGGCCGCCTCGGCCGTCAACGCCATCGTCGCGGTGGGCAGGAGATAGGGGCGCGCGGACTTCCCCAGCGTCCTCATCCCGAGCCACGGATGAGCGCGGCGCAGGAAGGCAAGGTAGGCCGCCAACGCGGCGGCGGTCGTGAGGCTGGTCGAGAGGGCGATGCCCGCGACCGGGGGATCCCACCAGCGCATGAGAAGCCAGTCGAAGGCGGCGTTCAGGCCGACGCCCGCCGCCCCGATCGCGAGAATAATCCGCGTTTGCCGTCGGATGATCGCGAGCCGGGATACGAGAAAAAGGGGCGTCGTGAAGGGCAAAGAAAGAGCGAAACAGGAGAGGACCCTCGCGACCATCCAGGTCGAGCGCGGATCGAACCGCCCGCGCTGGAAGAAAAGCACGACGATGGCGCCCGAGTAGCGCAGAAGAAGCGCCGTCGCCGGGAGGATCAGGGCGAAGCTTAAGCGGCAGGCCTTTCCGAAATCCTGGCGCAGCGCCGCCTCGTCGGCGCGGGCAAGTTTTTCGGCCAGCACCGGAAAGGCGACGGCGGCGACGGGGATGCACAGGATCTGCTGGGGAACCAAAAGGAGCTTGAGGGCGTAGCCGATCGAAGCGACCGAGCCCGGCGTCGAGAACGACGCCATCAGGCGGTCGACGACGTTGTTGATCTCGCTCATGCCGAAGGTCGCCATCACGGCCGTGGCGAAGGGAAGGAGGTCTTTTAAGTCGGGGTCGCCCCAGCCGATGCGGGCGGCGGAGTCGTGGCCGCGGACCCGGCGCCAGCGCCGCAGAAGCCATAGAGCTTGCAACGCCGCCCCGGCGACGAGCCCCCCCGCGAGCGCCATCGCTCCATGGCGGCGAAACAGGGCGATGGCGGCCAGGGTCGTCAGGGTGACGATCGAGGCCGAAAGGGACGGGACGGCGAAAGAGCCCTGCGCGTTGAGAAGGCCGATGACCAGGTTCGCCGTGCCGCTGGCGACGGCGGCCCACGCCATCAGCCGCTCAAGCTGCGCCGCTCGGGCGGCGACGGCGGACGGGATGCCCGGGAACAAAAGCCGCATGAGGGGGCCGGCCAAAAGAGCCAGGAGAGCGCTGAGAAGCCCGAGGGCGAGCGTGACGTCGCGCAAGACGAGCTTCGAGAGCGCGTCGGCGGCGTCCGGGCGCCGGATCTTCCAGGTGACGTACGTCGGCACCAGGATGGCGTAGACGGCGAAGCCCAGCAGGGTGGTCAGGAAGTTGGGGAGGGCGAGCGCCGCGTAATAGGCGTCCATCTCGGGGCCGGTCCCGAAGAGCCAGGCGACGACCGCTTCCTTGCCGAAGGAGAGCGCGTACCCGGCCGCCGTCGCGGCCATGAGGACGACGGCGGATCGGCGCAGGTTGATCACGGCGCGGCCCGCCCGCGCGCCGCGGAGAGGCGCGAGAGAAGATCGTCCCAGCGCAGGCCGATGGCGTCGAGAGCGAAACGTTGAAGCACCGAAACGGCTTCCCGTCCGAAGCGCTCGCGCCTCCCCGGGTCCTCGATGAGCCCGTCGAGGGCCGAGGCCAGGGCGTTCGGGTCTTCCGGGGGCACGAGGAGTCCGTCGACGCCGTCGCGCACGACGTCGCGGGGCCCTCCTGGGCAGTCGGCCGCCACGACGGCCAGGCCGCAAGCCATGGCTTCGCAAAGAACGTTCGGGATTCCTTCGTAGCGCGAGGGGAGCGCGAAAATTCGCGCCGCCCGGAAACGATCGAAGGGGCTGTCCGTCAGCCCCGGCATCGAGACGCGTCCATCCACCCCCAGCTTTCCGGCCAGGGATTCCAAGGCGGGGCGCT
This sequence comes from bacterium, assembly GCA_021790955.1. GTDB lineage: Bacteria > Elusimicrobiota > Elusimicrobia > UBA1565 > UBA9628 > JAJZAK01. The sequence goes on from JAJYFI010000007.1 coordinate 6,430, forward strand.
CGGGGCCTTCGCCGACGATCTCGAGGCGCCATTCGGGCCGCCGCGGCGCAAGCCGGGAAAAGGCCTCAAGAAGAAGGTCAAAGCCTTTTTGTCTGACGAGACGACCCATGCCGAGGATGGTGTTCGACGGCGCCGCGGATGCCGCCGCCTCGGGCGGCGGCGCCACGGGGCTTGCGATCACCTCGATTTTGGAGGCGAGAGCCGCGGGAAAGCGCCTTGCGATCGAGGCGGTTTGGACCACGATGGCGTCAGCCAGGGGGTATGTCCGGCGGCGGGCGGTTTCCCAGCACCACCCCAAGCGGTAGAGGGTCGGGTCGACGAATTCGGAGGCGACGACGGGCGCCTCGAGGCTGCGGGCCGCGAGGAGCGTCAGGATGTTGACGCGGTCCATGAATGAGATGATCGCCTCGGGCCGCGTCTCGTGAAGGGCGCGGCGCAGCTGGCGCACGCGGACGGCGTTGCGGATCAGCGCCGCCGGCGCGGAGGCGGATCGGCTCGTCAAAGCGAGCGGCCGGCGTTCGATGGCGGGGCGAAGCGCGTAAAAAGGCCTCCTGGAGCCGTCGTCGAAGGTCAGGATGGCGACGCGACGGCCCTGGTCCGCCCATCGGTTGGCCAGGAGAGCCAGCGAGCGCTCGGCTCCGCCCGCCTCCAGCGAAGAAATGACCAGGGTCAGACGCCCGGGAAGGCGGTTATTTGCGGGCATCAAGGGTTCCATGATTTTGCAGGTCGTAACGGCGGCTGTGGGCGGAAGCCGGTCTCATCATCGGTATCCTTGAGCTTGAATTTCGAAGAGCTCGGCGTAGGTGCCGCGCCGGGCCACGAGCTCATCGTGGGACCCCAGCTCGACCAGCCGCCCCCCGCGCAGCACCGCGATGCGGTCGGCCAGGCGCGCCGTGCTGAAGCGGTGGCTGACGAGGATCGAGATCTTGAGCCGGGCGAGATCCCGGAAGCGCTTGAAAATCTCGCATTCGGCCTCGGCGTCGAGGGAAGCCGTGGGCTCGTCGAGAACGAGGATGTCGCCGCGGCTCATAAAAGAGCGGGCGATCGCGATTTTCTGCCACTGGCCGCCTGATAGCTCGACGCCCGTGTCGAACCATCGTCCGAGGATGCTGTCGTAGCCCCTGGGCAGGGACGGAACGACCGCGTCGGCGCCTGATTGGCGGGCGGCGTCCTCGATGCGGGCCAAGTCCCCCATGTCCTCGACGGAGCCGAAGCCGATGTTTTCCCGAAGGGTCATGTGGTAGCGGACGAAATCCTGGAAAATGGCCCCGATGCGGCGATGGAGTTCTTCGGGAGGAAAGTATTTCAGGTTGACGCCCCGATAGAGAATCTCCCCGCTCGTCGGCTCGTAGAGCCGGGCGAGGAGCTTGATGAGGGTGGTCTTTCCCGAGCCGTTCGGCCCCACGAGCGCGATCTTCTCGGCCGGAAGGATGGAGAGCGAGACGTTCTCCAGGGCCCATTCGGAGCTCCCCGGATAGCGGAACCAGACGTTTTTGAATTCCAGCCCGCGGTGGGGGTCTTCGGCGGGGCGGGTCCGGGAGTCGAGGACCTCGACGCGCGACTCGAGCCCCAGGAAATCGAAAAGATTGTTGAGAAAAAGGCCGTTTTCGTAGAAGTTGCCGAGGTTGTCAAGCATGCCGTTGAAGGCGCCCTGGCTTTGGCTGAAGAGAGTGGTGTAGAGGGTCATCTTTCCCAACGTGATGCGGCCCAGGACCGTCTCGTAGATCGAGTAGCCATAGGCCGCGAAGTAGGACAGGGTCGAGAGAATCCCCCAGCCAAGCGATTTGGCCGAGCGGCCTTTGGCGAGGGAAGCGTCCTCGCGGAAGGTCTTCCAAAACATGTCGTCGTAGCGCTTCAGCAGAGGATCTCCAAGGCCGAAGAGCTTCACTTCCTTGACCGAGCTGTCCTGCGTGAGCAGCTGCTCCAAGTACGCCATGCTCCGGGTTTCGGGCGCGCGCCAAGTCTCCAGGCGGAAGCTGAGGCTGCTGTAGCGGCATTGCACGAGGAAGGTGGGAAGCCCGGCCGTGAAGAGAAGAAGGGCGACCCAGGGGCTGAAGGCGATGAGCACGACGAGAAAGGAGATCAGGCTCAGGGCGTTCTGGATGAGGAGAAAGCCGTGGGTGACGATCGCGTGGGCGCGCCACTCGGATTGTCGGCGGGCCATCTGCATCTTGTCGTAGAAGGAGGCGTCCTCGAACCATCGCGCCTCGAGGGAGATGGCTTTCGCGATCACGCGGACGGTGATGAGGCGGCCGAGCTTGAGCGCGATGAAGCGGTCCGTGAGAAGCCGCAGCTGTCCCGTCATGGATCCCGTCAGGATGAGGCCGAATTGGAACGCAAGATAAGGCGCCACCTGCCGCAAGCCTTGCCAGGGCGTCGCATGGGCGCGCAGGGCCTTGAGGACCCCGTCCACGATGAGGCGCGTCACCCAGGCCTGCGAGACGGGGAGGGCGGAGCTCGCCAGAACGATCGCGCTCATGCCGGCCGCGCTCCATGGATCCGCCTCCCACAGGAGCCGGAAGGCCTTGGGGACGTTTTTCAGGGCGGCGGCGAATTCGGCGAGTCTTGCGCGATGGGTTTTCGGCGGCTGGCTCCTTGCGGCCTCGGAAGTCACGATGTCGTCGAGTCGATGGGTCGGTTGGGATCTTCTTTATTGACAGGATACTAAATCTCATCCATAAGGCGGACGAACGTGAAGGCCTGGATATTCCCGATTGCAGGACTTATACTTTTTATGACGGTCGGTTGTGACGGTTATGCAGTTGCGTCTTCTCACCTACAATATCCACAAGTGTGTCGGCGGGCTCGACCGCCGTTGCGATCCCTCAAGAGTCGCGGAAGCCATCGCCCGGTTCCGGCCCGATGTCGCGCTGCTCCAGGAAGTGGAGGACCTGGAGGGCGGCGGCGGGCATCACGAGCCCCAGATCGACATCTTGAGCGACCGGCTGGGTTTCCGCTACCGCCATTTCGCTCCGCACACGCGGCGCTGGGACGGGCGCCGCTACGGCAACGCCATCCTGAGCCGCCACCCCATTCTCGACGCGGGCCTCATCGATTTGACGATCTCCCTCAAGAAGCGGCGCTCCGCTCTTCACGCCAAGCTTCGCGTCCGTTCGCCTGCGGGACGCAGCCGCACGCTCCATATCTACAACCTTCATCTCGGGCTTTCGGGGATCGAGCGGCGCCTCCAGCTCAAGCGCTTTCTCGAGAGCCGGCCCCTTTCGCGCCTTCACGCCCGCGCCCCCGTCGTTTTGGGAGGCGACTTCAACGACCTTTGGGGGAGCCTCGGGCGCCGCATTCTCTCGAAGGAAGGTTTTCGAAGCCATGGCGGGCGTCTTTCCACCTTCCCCGCCTTCGCGCCGCTGGGGGCGCTGGACGCCTTTTATTGGCGCGGCGACGTCGACTTGTCGCGTCTTGAGCGGGGCTGGACTCCCTCTATCCGCCGCGCCTCCGACCACCTTCCCCTCATCGCGGACGTCAGGCTCGCCTGAGGCGGCCCGTCAAGCCTTCGGCGCCTTCGGGAGCGTGAAATGGAACTCGCTTCCCTTGTCCGGCTCGCTTTCAAACCAGAGCCGGCCGCCGTTCACCTCGACGGCGCGCTTGGCGATCGAAAGGCCGAGCCCCGTCCCCGCGATCTTCTTTGAAGTCGCGTAGCGGGTGCGATGAAAGGGCGTGAAGATGAGAGGGATCTCCTCCTTGGGGATCCCGACGCCCGTGTCGGACACGGTGACCTCCACGAGGCCGTCCTCCTCGCGAGCCGCGATGCGGACGTTGCCGCCGGGCTTGTTGTATTTGAGCGCGTTTTCCGCGAGATTATGGAGTATTTCCGAGAGATGGTCGGGGTCGGCCCAGACCTTCAGGCGGTCAAGGCTTGAATCCACGATGATCGTGACTTTCGAGGCCGCCGCTCTCGCGGCCAGATCGTCGGCGGCTTCGCGGGCGCCGGCGGCAAGATCGAGGACCCCGGGGCTGGCTTGGAGGCCTTCCGACTCGAGGCTCGCGACGGAGAGCAGCTCCTCGACGAGGCGGGCAAGATGCTCCGCCTGGCGCTCGATCGCGTCGATGAAACGCTCCCGCATCTGGGCATCCGACATGCCGCCCCGGCGCAGGGTTTCCACCGAAGCCTTGATCGCCGTCAGGGGCGTGCGAAATTCGTGGGAGACGTTGGCCACGAATTCCCGCTGGAGCGCCTCGCGCTGCCTGAGCGCCGCCGCCTCGTCGGCGGCGCGCTTGCGTTCGATGGCGTAGCGGATGGCCCGGGCGACGAGCCCCCCCTGGAGTTTGTCCTTGACGAGGTAGTCCTGGGCGCCCTCCTGGACGGCTTCGATTCCCAAGGTCTCGTCGTTAAAGCCGGTGAGGACCAGGAAGGGGATGGCGCCCAGCCCTTCGCGCGCGCGGCGCACGGTCTTGAGGCCCTCGGCATCCGGCAGAGTGAGGTCGAGGAGGACGACGTCGGGGCGCCTTTCTTTCGCGAGGGACAGCGCGGCGGCCAGGCGGTCGGCTCGTTCTATCTCGAAACGGACGTTGTGCGTTCGGCTTAACAGCGCGCCAAGGTACTCCGCATCCTCGGGATCGTCCTCCACGAGAAGGACCCTGATCATGGAATTTGTCACGAGGCCAGGGGAAGGGAGAAGTAGAAGGTGGACCCTCGGCCGGGCATGGATTCAACCCAAATGCTGCCGCCGTGGCGCTCGACGATTTTTTTGCAGAGGGCAAGCCCCAGGCCCGTTCCGGGATATTCATGCCGCGCGTGCAGCCTTTGAAACAGCCGGAAGAGGCGGTGCCTCTGCTCGGGATCGATGCCGATGCCGTTGTCGGCAAGGCTGAAGACGGCCTCCGCGCCGTCGGCTCCGCGGCCCAAATGGATGCGTGGGGAGCTTTTCGAGCGGAACTTGAGGGCGTTGGAGAGCAGGTTGCCCAAAAGCTGGCGCACGAGGACGGGGTCGGCGGCGACCGCGGGCATCTCATCGCGGGTGACCGTCCCTCCCGCCTCGGCGATGAACGGGCGGTAATCCTCGACCACCGCGTCGAAGAGCTCCCCCAGCGGCGCGGCGGCGGCGACCGCGGGGACGCCCTGATGATGGGCGACGCGGGCGTAACTGAGGAGATCGTCGATGAGGCGCTGGAGACGGTCGGCGCCCTGGATGATGCGGTCGAGATAGCCCCGGCACTCGTCGTCAAGCTTGCCGCCTCCCCGGTCCTCGAGAAGTTCGGCGAAATTGAGCATTTTGCGGAGCGGCTCCCTCAGGTCGTGCGAAGCGGCGTAGGCGAATTCTTCCAAATCCTTGTTGGAGCGCTCAAGCTCCCGCGCCATGACGGCGAGCTCTCTCCTGGCCCGCCTGTATTCCGTGATATCCTGGGCTTGGACAAGCTGCGCCGAGCGGCCGGCGATGGAGACCGCATGCTGGGACGTCAGCATTTCCCGGACCGCGCCGTCCCTGCAACGATAAAGGCGCATCTCGTCGGCCCGCGGATCCGGATGAAGGACCTGGAGAAACTCGCCGTGCGGCGGCGCCAGAAGCTCGTCGACGGCCATGCGCAAGAATTCCTGCCGTGAGTACCCCAGCTGAGAAGTGGCGGCCTCGTTGACGTCGATGATCGCGCGGGATGACTCGTCAAAAAACCACATGGGAACCGGGTTCGCCTCGAAGAGGCGTTGGTAGTCCTCCTTGGACCGCCGTCGAGAGGCGGCGCAAACGCGCCGCCATGCCGCCGCCGCGAAGGCGATGAGGACATAGGACAGGAGGACGATCGCGACGAGAGTTGGCGTCATGCCGAACCGGTTTGATGCGGTCCGTATTGTAGCTCTTCCGGGCTCAGGCGAGTTCGACAACGGCCGCTTTTGGCCCAGCGGCGCGCCACGAGCCGTCGGCGGCCCTCGATGGCGCATTGGCTCATGACGCACGCGACCACCTCCTGGAGCGCCTGCAGGCAGCGCGCCCGTCCGGCGCTTTCCTCCCCATCGCAGCTGCCGTGGGCGAGTTCGATGGCGAGTTCGAGGCCGACGGCGTGGCGATTCGAGATATCCCGCAAGAGAAGACGAGCGTCGTCGTGCCGACGGCTGAAAAGGAAGTCCGCGATATCATGGATGAGCAGCTTGAGATTCCAGCTTTCTTCCAAAGAGAGGCCGAGGGCGCGGCAAAAGGCGGAGACGCTAATCTGCGCTTCGGCGATGTCGAGCACGTGGCGGATGGCCAGGCACATGGCCTCCCGCCGCATCCAAGGAGACGCGCGGAGGGCGTGAGGGCGCGAGGAGATCGGGGCGGTCATTGTCATCATGCGTTTTCCGAGGGCGGATCCAGGAAAAAGAACGTCGCTCCCCCGGATCCGCCCCGCGTTGCCGACTCGGCCGTCAACGGCTCGCCACCGCTTCCTTTCCGGAATCGCGGTACGATCGCCGCTCCGGCCCGGCGCCGCTCTCGGCCGGCTCGTGGCGCCGTCTTGAGAAGGCGTCCCGGGTCTGCTCCCTTTTTTCCCGCAGCCAGTCGGCCAGGTCGCGCCGGTTTTCCTCCCCCGTCGACGGCGCGTACAGCATTCCCAGGACGACGCCGGCCGCCGTGCCCGCGAGAAAGGCCGGCCATAGGCTGCGCCGTTCCCTGCCTCGTATCTCTTCGATTTCCATGGTTTTTCTCCTCGATGACTTTCTTGAAGGTCCCAGCGCGGGCCGCGCCCGCGCTGGGACGGTGCGATCCTTATGCGGCCACGCGCGCCTTCTCGGCGTACTTGCCGAGGGCCGACTGGGCCTTGTCCATCTGGTCCACGGCCAGGACGAGCTTGGCGTTTCCCGCCGCGTTCGTCGTGCCGTAGAGGCTCTCGATGTTGATGTCCTCGTCCGCCAGGCACTTGGCGATGCCGGCGATCTCCCCCGGATGATTGGGAAGGTCGAGAAGGATGGCCGGCCTCTCAAACACCTTGAAACCGGCGGATTCGAGGATCCGGCGGACGGGCTTGGTCTCCTTCTCGGTGAGGAACGTCACGAGCGAGATGTCAGAATACCTCTCGGCCATGAGGCCGGCGACGCCGATTTGCTCTTCGCTCAAGGCCTTCGCGAGGCTCGAGATCGAGGCCACCTCGTTGGGCATGGGCACGCAGTACTGGGTCACTTTTTGGCGAATCATGTTCATCTCCTTTGGCATGCTCTGATGCCGTGGCTAACGGATTTTGTATCCCATGTGATTGAAGGCGGCGCGCGCCTTCTCGGGGCGGTCGACGCAGACGATGAGACGGGCGTTCTCCCCCTCGTCCGCGGCTCCGTAGAGCCGCTGGACTTGAACGTCCTCGTCGGCGAGCCTGTCCACGAGCTTGCGGATCGGCGCGGGCTCCATCGGGCAATCGATGCTGAAGGCGGCGTTCTCGAAGACTTGATAACCCGCGTTCTCCAGCGGCCGGCGCACGGCCCCGGGCTCCTTGTCGGCTTGGAAATGGATGAACGACATCTCGCCGAAGGTTTGGGACGAAATCCCGCTGATGTTGATGCCCACCTCGGCGAGGACTTGCGCCATGCGAAAGAGCGTCCCCGGCTGGTTGCGCACCGGGACGCTGAACTGCGTGATTCTCTGCTCGACCATCGTTTCCTCCTCCTGTGTTTGCGTTTAATCCGACGTCTTTCCGGGGGCTTCTCCGGAGCCGCCTCCGTGGTCCTGACTCGCGCCATGCAGCATGACTACATTGTAGGCGCGGAGCCGATGGAAGGCCATTGTGGCGCCGTAAACTTATCGTCACGGACGAAAACACGGCGCGCGCTCGCGGATGAGTCGGGGAGGAACGGCGTTGTGACGAGGGTTTGACGGAGATGCGTCGGGGGAGGCTACGGCTTGAGGGGCGTGGAGACGAACTTGTAGCCCGCGGTCGCGACGGTGGCGATGCGCTCGCGCTCGCCCTTGAGCTTGCGGCGCAGGCGGGCGATGTGCTGGTCGACGGTCCTGGTGTCGAGCTGGGACTGCTTATCGTGGCCCCAAACGCTCTCTAGAATGTGCTCGCGGGAGAGGACCTTGCCCTTCGCGTCGATGAGGAGCTTGAGAAGCGCGAACTCTTTGGGGGTCAGCTGCGCCGGGTGCCCGGAGATCGCGACGTCGTAGCGGGCCCAGTCGACCTGCATCGAACCGATCGTGAGCTGGCCGTCGGCGGCGCCGTCCGAGACCACCGAGGCGCGGCGGAGAATCCCCTGGATTCGGGCGATGAGCTCCCCGACGGAGAAGGGTTTGACCATGTAGTCGTCCGCTCCGAGGCGCAGCCCCAGGATGCGGTCCATCTCCTTGGTCTTCGCGGTGAGGATAAGGACCGGCGTCGAGCTCTCGCGGCGGATCTGGCGCAGGACTTCGAGGCCGTCGACGTGGGGGAGCATGATGTCCAGGATGACGAAATCGGGCTTCGACTTCTGGAACGCGGCGAGCGCCGCCTTGCCGTCGGAGGCGCAGACGACGTCGTAGCCCTCGCGCTTGAGGTTGTACTGCAGGGCGTGGCGGATGTCGCGCTCGTCCTCGACGATGAGAATTTTTTCCTTGGCGGATTTCATGGGCGCGCCGGGTAGGGTGGGTGGCTGACGGTCGAATCTCTCTGCAATAAAAGCGCGTCGAGTCTCATTATAGCTAAATTGGCGCGCAATCATACGCGGACGCGTCGATTCGCGCTCCCGTCGGCCCGCAACACTACGGCCCGACTTCGGGCAAGACGGACTTTCCTACCCCCACGAGAGAATTATAAAATGCCTCGGCGCGCTTCGATTTCGGGAGAGGTGGCCGAGCGGCTTAAGGCGGCGGTTTGCTAAACCGCTATATCCTGTAAAGGGGTATCGGGGGTTCGAATCCCCCCCTCTCCGTCGCTCCTCAAGCGGCTCCGATCAACGTTCCGGCAGATGTGACAGCGCCCAACGAGCCGGCCCCGACTGCGGGTTAAGGCCTCGCCGGCGCAGGCTTTCCGCGACCGTTTGGCGGGTGGGGCGGTGGGCCTGCCACCAGGCCTTGATGGGCGCAAGGCCCGAGGAGGGCGGCAGGGAAAACCCGAGGTAGATCATGACGCCGACGACGAAGATGATCTCCAGCGTGATCTTGAAGGCCTTCGCGCTCATCTCAAGAAGCTTGAGCAGGAGCGCGAAGGCCGCGGCCGCCGCGGCGATTTTCAAGATGCTTTGCAGATGGGCTTGGGCGTCAGGAGGCCGGTAGAGAAGCAGGTAGGCGAGATAGGTCGCGCCCCCGAGAACGATCAGTCTCCAGAATCTTTTCATGGTTTTAATTGTCGCTCATCGTCGCGTGGACTTTAAGGAAAGGCTCGTGAAATTCCGGCGGCAGCGGCGGGTAGGGCTCGCCGTCGGCGACGGCGCCTTGGGCCGCGAGATCGAAGGCGGCGTCTCCCGAGCTCGTCTCGATCCTTAAGTCCGTCACGCGGCCGTCCCGCAGCAACGTGAACACGACGGTCGCGGAGCCGGGCGTCGCGGGACGTCCCTTGGCCCAGGAGTTCCACAAGATGGCGCGGAGCCTGGTCAGGTACCAGGGCGACGGGAAGCTGACGTCCGTTTCGAGGCTGGGCTGGGCCGCCGCCGCGGCGGGAGCCGCCTTTTCGGTCCGCGCGGCTGGCGGCGCGCGGCGCGCGGACCGCGAGGCGGGACGGAGCGGCAGATCGAGGAGGCTGGGAGGCGGAAGAGCGATGCGCCGTCTTGGGCGCGCGGGCGCCTTCCCGACGCCCGCCGCAGGGGCCTTCGGGAGGGCGGGAGCCGGCGTCGGGGAGGAGCGTGGAGCCGAGGGAATCGGGATCGGGGGCCCGACGAAGTCGATCGTGTAGGACGGCGCGAAGACGGGCGCCCGGCTCTTTAAAGGAAGGAGGATGCCCAGGAGGCCCAAATGGATGAGCCCTGAATTGACGACGTAGGGCCTGAGGGACGGCGTCAATTACGATCCTCGCACTCCCACGCCAAGCTTGCCGACGCCGAGGCGCTTGCCCAGATCGAGGATCTCGACCACCTTCTCGACGGGGACCGCGCGGTCCGCCTGGACCAGAAGGCTCTTTTGGGCCGCCAGGCCCAGCCGCAGCACGAGCTCGGACTCGAGCCGTCCCTCGCGGACGGCGGCGCCGTCGAGGAGAAAATGGCCCTGGCGGTCGATCTGGACGACGACGGTCCCGTGGTCCTGGGAAGGTTCGCCGGAGCGGGCCTTGGGGAGGCGGACGGACAGCTCCGAGCGCACCAGGATCGGCGTGAGCAGCATGAAGATGACGACGAGGATGAGGGAGACGTCGATCAACGGGATCAGGTTGATCTCGCCGAAGCTCTTCAACCTGCGTTCGCGTCGTGAATGGCGATTCAAGGCCGAGCTCCCGACGCCTTAGGCGGCCTACGCGCCTTCGGCCAGCTTTTCGAGAATCTCATCCGAGATCCAGTCCATCTCTCGAAGGTAGTCCTGCGCGCGCCGGGCGAAATAGTTGTAGGCGACCATCGCCGGGATCGCGACGAAG
>JAJYFI010000008.1 GCA_021790955.1 bacterium
AATGTTCCGGGACGAGCCTCTTCTCGTCGGCGATCGCTTCGCCGAACCAATCAAGGGCCCCCTCGGTCTGGGAACGGTCGGGGCAGGCCGCGGCCGTGAAGGAGCAGAGAAGGGTCAAGAGTTTGGGTTGGGAGGCTTTCTCGTCTCGGGAAAAAGCGGCGAAGAAATCGCGGGCGGCGGAGAAGGAGCCCGCCGGGTCTTTGGTCTTAAAGAGCAGGGCGGCATCGAGGAATTGAAAATAAGAGCTTTGAGGATAATCCCGCCGCAGGGCCCGGACGATCGCGAGAGCCTGCGCGTAGTCGCGCTTGTAGCCGATGTAGAAAGTGACCAGGACGATCGATGCCTGGCGCCTGACGTAAGTCGCTTGCCGGGAAGCCTGCGTGAGGAGCGCGATTCCTTTCGCCTCGTCGCCCCTGATCCCCAAAAGGCTGCGGGTTAAAAATCCCAGGAATCCGGAATAGCGGGAAAGGTCGCATTCGAACCATCCCAACCCGAACTTGGCGTCGGCGTAATCGGGGTCGATGTCGAGGCACTTTTGGAGGTGGTAGACGACCTTTCTGCCCGCCCGATAAGCCCGGAACCAATGCCTTGAGAGCAGGTCCGACTGGGCGCGGGCGCCGTAGGCCAGGCCCAGGATGAAGTGCCCGTCCGCCTGCGCGCGCGGATCGGCCGAGGAGGCGAGGGCGGAGGCTTGCTTGATGGATAGGCGGACGTCGTTTTTGAAGCGGCGGAGCAGTTCGGGGCGCCTTTTGAAGAGCCCTCTCTCATTGGAGGCCTGCCACCAGAGGGCCCCCGCGTCGAAGAGGTAGCTGAAGGCCTTGTCGGGCTCGGTGCGCTCGAGCAGGGCGAAGGTTTTTTGGGACTTGTCGTAGTCCAGGGCATAAAGCTCCCGGAAACCCTCGTCGGAAAGGCTCTGGGCCGCGGCGTCGAAATACGCGCCCGATCCGGACGAGTCGGCGGCACAAGCCGAATCCCCCCCAAGCGCCAGCATAAGCACCAACGCCGATGACGCCGCTTGACTTCGGAGCATCAAAGCGCCTCCTCATTGCTGACCGCGGCTCTCTCGATCTTTTGCATCATCTCGTCGCGAGCCTTTTCGAACGTCAGCAGGAGCCGGACTTCTTTTTTCTTTTGCTCGGCCTTGGGAAGCTTCTTGACCGCCTTCTTGTTTTCCGTGTCGACGAACCACCAACCCCAGATATTCTTTCCGGTCTTGCCGCTGTAGAGGTCGCCCTCAAGGATCACGGGGGCGTAATAACGATCGAACAAGTACCCCCCTCCAAACCACTCAAGCCCTTCCTGCAGGACCTCCTCCGCCGCGACGGCGGCGCCGGCCCAGACGTTCGCCGCGGCCTCGGCGATGACCACGCCCTGGGCGGCTCCCTCCCCGAAGCTGCTGGCCCATAAAAGCAGCAGCCACGACGTCTTGATCTTCCCGTAGCCATGGACCACGACCCTCAACAGGGCGTCGGCCTTGAGGCTTCGGGCCAGCTCTTGGTATTGCTTGGGAGTGGGCTCGGCGGACGTGCTGAGATGGAGCGAGGCCATGGCTTGATCGACGTCCGCGTCGGGGACGGGGCTGAACACGTAGCTCGACGACACCCGAAGCTCGAAGTCCTTGTCGAGCTCCTCGCCGAGCCGGGCCTTCATGGCCCGAGCCTGATTCTTGCGTTCGGCCGAGGTCGCGGTAGACTTGGCGACCGTGGCCAGTTCCGCCGGGTTTTTGACGCTGAAATCGAGCTTGAGCGGCAGAACCGCGAGACGGATCTTCTTCGGCGGCGCGACCGAAACGCCTTGCTTTTGCCAGGAGGCGCACCCCGAGAAGGCGACCACGGCCAGCAACGCCAACTCGTGTTTAGGAACATGCATGAATTTCCTCCTTGAAACTGTCCTGAATGGTACGGCGACGTCTTTGGGAGAGGCGGGTTAGGCGGCGGGTGGGGCGAGGCTGAAGACGGCGGACGCCGCAAGAATGAAGACTCGGTGGGACGGCTCGGCAAGAAGCGGAGGGTCGCTGCCCGGAGGGGAGCGGCTCTTTTCGGCGGCGAGGATGTCCCGCGAAAGCCCGGCGGGCGACGGGGCCGACGCGGCGCCGATGCGTTGCTCCGGCGTGTCAAGGCGGACCGGGGCCGGGAGCAGCGTCCGGCCCAAGGTCAACGCCAGCCAATCGTCGTTGTCATTGTCCCCGGGAAGGGAGATGGCGAGCGGGGACGCCTGCCGGGACACCGAGATGTCCGTCGCAAGCGCCGCGAAGGTGTCGCCAAAACGATCGCCAATCTGATAAAGCTGCTGGCACGAGCAGAAAAGAGCCAAGAGGATCTTTGCCGCCCCGGCGATCTTCATTCGATGGAATTATGACCCTCGCCCACCGCCGCTGTCAATACCCGTGTCGCGCGCGCGATGAGGACGGAAGCGTCGAACGCCTCGGCCGGGGCTAAACGTCCATTCATCGATTCCTCACCATATCTCCAATCCCTTGACGAAAAACGTGATGGCGGCCGCCTTCTCAGACAGCGCCGACAGGGACTGGGCCTTCTTAGCGGCTTCCACGCGCAGGGCCTCCGCCGCAGCCAGGAAATCCATCGCATCCGCCATCTGGCCGTACTGCATCGCCTTGTAGGCCAGCTTCTGCTTTTCCGCAGAAAGCCCGCTGACCGAGGACTGGACCGCCGCCACGTAGCTCGCGGCCCGTGCCGAGTAGGCATCTGCCTGAGCTTGGGCGGCCAACGCCGCCGCCTGGCCTTGAGCCGCGACGCCGTTGGCCACGGCGTTAAGCGCAGCATTCTCGACGACCCCCCTGAAACTCCCGCCGCCCGGGATGAACTGGCTCAAGAAGCCCAGAGCCTGCGTCGTATCGTTCGCTTTCAACTGGACTTGGCCGGCGTACGCCATCCGCCGCTGCCGCTCGGCCTGAGCCTGCTGGCGAGCCCAGGCGCTCTTTTTCCGCAGATCGTCCACCCGCGCCTGGACCATGCCCGCCTGCTGCCGGAGGATCTGGGCGCGCTGGCGATAATCGGCGGCCCGCGCCCTCAATTGCGCGACGCTCAGCGACCCGACGCCCGATCCCCCATCGGGACTTCCCGCGGCAGGCTGGGGCGCGGGAACGGACTGCGCCCGGAGGCCCGCTCCCAAGCCGGCGATCAGCATGAGAGCCGCCGCAAGAACGAACAGGAACCTTCCGGGCTCACGGCAAGGCGTCATGGATCCTCGCCGCCGGCGACAACCGGCTTCTCATAAAGGGCGATAACGTTAATCAAAAGGTCGGACTGTCCCTCCATGAGCCCCATGAGCCGCTCCACGGCCTTCATCGCCGGAGCGTCGTGGATGAGGCCGAAGGCGGTTTTCGCCCGCTGTTCCGCGGCCTCGGCGATCTTCCAGGAAGATCTCCTCGGGTGGTAAGGGTCGGTCGGCATGTAGCCGTAGAGGGCTTGGAGCTTCATGTCGAAGGCTTCCGCGTCGTGGGCCAGCTGGTCCGAATTCTTCCCCAACTCGCGAATCTCGGAGACGACGCCGTCGACGGAGGCGGCCGCGGCCGCGACGTCCCGCTTGCGTCGTTCGATTTCGATCAAGGCTTGAACCGCGTTGGCGACCGTCTTACGCTTCGAGGACGGCACATGCAGCTTCATATCCCGGCAGGGCCCCGGCAGATCCCCCGGGGCGGCGTCGAGGAAGCTTCCACGGACCTTTTCGGCTCTCGCCCCGTAGGGGTTCGGCGCCGCCCGCACCGTGGCGGCGAGAAGCGACAAGCATTCGTGCTTCTTGAGGCTCGGCATCGCGTCGCGCAGCTTGGGGAGAAGCTTCAGGACGCCATCTGGGCCCGCGACGGGCTTGGGCCCCGAGAAGGCGGCCAGCGCGGACCTCGCCTCGCCCGCCTCCGAGGAGGCAGGGAAGCGCTTGAGGATAAACTCGTAGGCGAGCCGCGTCCCGAGGCGCCGGGCGCCCTTGAAATAGACGGCCGCCAGCTTGCGTTCGATCCTGGCGGCGGCGCTCGTCCCCGGGTATTCCGACATGAAAAGTTCCCACTCGTTGGGATCGCCCGAACTCTCGGCGGCCTCGTAGCGCCGGCGCATGAGGCCCTTCCAGAGGGCGGGCGCCTCCGTGCCATCGGGAAATAGGCGCAGATAGCGCAGAAAATCTTCCTGGCCGCCCCGCCCCTCGCCAAGCCTCTTCGCGGCGAGCCGCTTGGCCTCGGCGTAATGGGGCGAGCCGCGCGGACGGCTCGCCATGAAGTCGAGCGCGGTGCCGACCGTCCCCCGCGCCTGCGCCTGGCTCCAGTCTCGATCCTCCTTGGCGCGCCGCATGCGGTCATAGATGGCCTTCCCCTCCCGGCAATCCTCGCAGCCGGGATGCGCCGCGGGGGGATATTCATTGACGAAAGCAGACCAGGCGTCGAGAGTATTCTCCTCCTGGGCCCGCTTGAACGCCATCGCGACCGGCGAACATCCGGCCAGGGCCAAGGCCAGCACGGGCACGAGGGCCGCCGAAACTTCCGGGACGGAGCGCGGCCCTCGCCGCCGATTTACTGCTGCCACCAGGGCTTCTCGGCCGCAGGGGCGGCGACCGGCGCCTGCGGCGCGGGGCGGCGCGGCATGGCCGAGTCGGCGGGAGCGGCGAGTCTCATCGCCGCAAAAGGAGCCGAGGAAGCGTCATCGGCGCCCGCGGCGCCGGCACCCGCTTGAATGAGCCGGACAATATGGCCGTAACCTCTCGCTTGGGCAAGGGTCATCGCTGTCTGGCCCCAGTTGTTCTTAAGATTGACGTTCGCCCCGGCCGCCAAAAGCATTTTCACCATCACGGCGTTTCCTTGAAAAGCG
Organism: bacterium; assembly: GCA_021790955.1. Lineage (GTDB taxonomy): Bacteria > Elusimicrobiota > Elusimicrobia > UBA1565 > UBA9628 > JAJZAK01. The sequence goes on from JAJYFI010000008.1 coordinate 4,815, forward strand.
GCCTCCATCAAGGGATTCATCCCATGAGAATCCGCCGCATTGACGTCAGCCCCAGCCTTGAGAAGGGCGTTGGCCACATCGAGATCGCCCGACCAAGCCGTCCACTCCAATGCCGTCATGCCATTAAATACGATGGCGACGTTGGCATCGGCCCCGGCCGCCAGAAGGGTTTTCGCGATCTGACCATGATTTTTAAAGACGGCGGCGATCAAAGCGGCGGCTCCTTTCTGGTTCCGCGCGTTAACGTTGGCGCCGGCGGCGATCAAGGCCTTGACGACGTCGGCGTGGCCATTTGTGGATGCATCCATCAAGGCCGTGCCGCCGCCGCTGTCCTGCGCGTTGACGTCCGCATGCGCGGCGAGAAGAACCTTGACGGCATCCAGGCGCCCCAGACTGGCGGCGACCATGAGCGCCGTGCCGCCGTGGGTATTCGCGGCTTCGACGTCAGCGCCCGCGGCGATGAGCATCTTGACGGCGGCAAGCCGGCCCGCCCCGGCCGCCGTCATCAACGGGGTGAAAGCTTCCTTGGGAAACTTGGCATTGACATCCGCATGAGCGGCGATCAGAGCTTGCAACACGTTCGTTCCGCCCATGACCGCGCTATTTAAGGCCGTTCCCCCCATGACGTTGTGGGCATTGACGTTCGCGTGGGCGCCGATCAGGGCCTTGACGACGTCCACGTCCCCGCAAAGGGAGCCAATCATGAGGGGCGTGTCATCCGCGTTGAATGCCTGGCCGTCCAGGCCGACCTTGGCTTTCGTCCTCGCGTTGACGTCGGCGCCCGCAGCAATCAACGCCTTGACGAGGTCGGCACGGCAGTCCTTGGCGGCATACATCAACGGCGTCCACCCGAAGCGATTGGCGGCGTTAGGATTCGCCTGGGCCGAGAGAAGCGCCGAGACCGCCGGCCAGTCGCCCTGCCTGGAAAGCTTGACGAGCGACGGCTCGCAAGCCCCCAAGACCATCGTGAGCCCCGTGAAAAAGAGCGCGAGGAACGCGGCCTTCCTCGGCGCTGCGTGCCGGCCGGTTGTTTCTGCCACTTAGGCTGCTAGAAAAACGACAGGCAATTATATCAAACAACAGGACGACGCTCTGCTGCTTACCCGTGTCATGCGCCCACCGCGCCCAAATGCTTCGCGAGAAACCGTTCCATTTCCTCGTAAAACTCGAAGCGGTTTTCCTCGTTATGAAACCCGTGCCCTTCGTTCTCCTTGACGAGGTAATCCACCGCGACGCCGCGCTTTTTCAACGCGGCGACCATTTGGTCCGACTCAGCCTTGTTGACGCGCGGATCCTTGGCGCCCTGGGCGATGAAGAGCGGCGCGCGAATGCGGCCCGCGTGAAGAGCGGGGCTCGCGGCCGCCAGCAGATCCTTGTCCCTGACGGGATCTCCGACCATCTCGCGGAGCTGATCTAATAGGGGCTTCCAGTACGGCGGGATCGTGTTGAGGAAGGTGAACAGGTTCGACACGCCGACGTAATCCACGCCGCAGGCATAGAGGTCGGGAGTAAACGCAAGGCCCGCAAGGGCCGCGTAGCCTCCATAGGAGCCGCCGTAAATGCACACTCTCTTGGGGTCCGCAATGCCTTGCTTCTCGAGCCAGAGGATGCCGTCGGTGACATCGTCCTGCATTTTCTTGCCCCATTGTTTAAACGAGGCTTTCCAGAATTTTTTTCCGTAGCCCGTCGACCCGCGGAAATTCATCTGCAAGACGGCGTAACCGCGGTTGGCGAGAAACTGGACCTCGGGGTTGTAGCCCCAGCTGTCGCGCGCCCACGGACCGCCGTGGGGATTCACGACGACCGGGAGACGGCGCGGCGCGACGCCCTTGGGCAGGGTCAAATAGCCGCGAATCGTCAAGCCGTCCCGGCTTTGATATTCGATGGGCTTCATGCTCGCCATGGACTCCACCGGCAGGTGCCTCCCCAAACGGGCCAGCAGCGTCAGCTTTCCCGATGGGACGTCGCAAAGATAATAGGAGCCCCTCGAGCGGTCGCTGTAGGCGATGATGACGCACCGGTCTTCCCTGCGGTCCCAAGAAATGAAATGAGGCTCGTCATCGCCCACGCGGGAAAGAACCTTTTGATGGACGGAATCCCAAAGCGGATCTAGATAAACCGCCTGGGATTTCCACGTTCGCAGCGTCGCGGCCGTGAGGACCCGGCGCTCCTTGGAATACCGCAGGCCGTCGGTGTCGTAATCCGGATGTTGATAGACGATGCGCAGCTCTTTGTCGGCATGAGGGTCGTATTCGACGGCCGCGGACTTGTCCCGATCGAGATTCGAGACGGCGAAGAGGCGCTTGTTGTCGAACGTGAAGAACTGCGGCAAAAATTTGTCCTTGAAGCTCAGGGTTTTGATGACGCGAAAGGGCTGGCTCTCCCTGTCGCGATAGAGAATCTTGTTGTTCACGCCGTCGGTCGCCGCCGCGACGCGGAGCTGGCCGCGATGGTCGGTGAGCCAGCCCACGATATTGCCTGGATTCTCGGCGATCTTCTTGCTTTCCCCCGTGCGGATATTGACGCGAAAAACGTCGAAGACCTTCGGATCCCGCCTGTTATTCGAGAGCAAGACCTCATCTTTCGCGATATTGTCCAGGTCGTCGACGATCCCGGCCCGCACCTTGTCCCAAGGAGTCAGGTCCTTTTCCCGGCCGTTCCCGACGTCGACCGAATAGACGTGGTAGTTCTCGTCGCCCGCGAAATCACGGACGTAGAGAATGTGCTCGTTTTCTTTCCAAAAGAATCCGGCCAAGTCGCGATCCTTGGCCGCGGTGAGCCGCCTCTCCGCGCCGCCGCCGACAGGCCTGACAAAAAGGTTCATGCGGCCTTCCCAGGGCTTGAGATATCCGAGCCTGCTCCCATCCGGCGAAAGATGGAAGCTCGAATACTCCGGGTTCTTAAAAAAGTCTCGAACCGGGATGCGGGGGATCCTCTGGATCGTCATTCTTGCGTGGGTCAGCGGTTGACGGCTTTCATGGCCGCTTCCGCGTAGCGCTGTCCGGAGGCCCGGCCCTTCGGGATCAGACGCCCGATCTCGGCAAGCTCTTCGGCCGCAAAGCGCAGGTCGAGGGCCCCGAGATCCTCCTCAAGCCGCGGGACGCTCTTGGCTCCAAAGATGGGAACGATGTCTTTCCCCTGAGCCAAAACCCATGCCAGGGCCGTTTGCGCCGGGGTCGCGTTCTTTTTGACGGCGACGGCCTCGACGGCCCGAAGCAGCTCGATGTTTTTGACGAAGTTGCCGCTCTGGAAGCGCGGATGCGTGCGCCGGAAATCATCCGCCGGGATGTCTTGCGACGACTTGAATCGTCCGGCCAGGAAGCCGCGCCCCAGGGGGCTATAGGCCACGAAGCCAATGCCCAGCTCACGCACGACACCGAGGATCTCGTCTTCGGGATCACGGGTCCAGAGAGAGTACTCGCTTTGAAGCGCCGTGATCGGGTGAGTTTCGTGGGCTCTGCGGATGGTGCGGGCCGCCGCCTCCGACAGGCCCAGGTAGCGGACCTTGCCGGCCTTGACCAAATCAGCCATGGCCCCCACGGTGTCCTCGATGGGGACCTCGGGATCGACGCGGTGCTGATAGTACAAATCGATCGTCTCCACGCCCAGCCGCTTAAGCGACGCGTCGCAGCATTTCTTGACGTATTCGGGCCGGCCGTTGACGCCGAGGAATTTTCCATCGTCGCTTCTCTGATTGCCGAACTTGGTCGCCAAGACGATTTTGTCGCGGAACCCCTTGATCGCCTTCCCCACAAGAATTTCGTTTTTAAACGGGCCGTACATATCGGCGGTGTCGAGGAAATTGATCCCCAGCTCGATTGCGCGGCGCACCGTCGCGATCGACTCCTGGTCATTCGCGACGCCGTAGAACTCCGACATCCCCATGCAGCCAAGCCCCAGCCGCGAGACCCGCAGCCCCTGTTTTCCCAACGGCACGTGTTCCATGAATAGCCCTCCGTGGCGACGATGCTTCATTTATCGAAAACTTGCCGGACGATGTCAATCGACCCGTCGCCCAATCCACGTTGCTCGCCTTTCCGGGCCGGGGCCAAACGGCCTAGGCGCCGGCAGGCCCATCTGCCCTTTCCGACTCTCATGGGAATGCTTATCGTATAGAGACATGGATCACAGGCAGGCTTCGTCCCTCAAGGCCGGCTCCCGCCTTCTCGTCGCCGTCTTCGTCTTCACCGCCGCCCCCGTCCGCCTGCGAGCGATGCCGGTCTATGGAGAAGACAGCCGCCAGGAGCCCTATCAAGTCTCGAATCCCGCCGTCCGGCGCCTGGTGGATTCGACGGCCGCCCTCGTGTTTAAAAACGACCTCAACAAAGCCTCCCCCCGAGGCGATATTCCCGTCTACAACCTGCCGTACAACGAAGTCCCGCGGGAAAGCGTCGACGGCATCTCGAGCCAATCCAAAAAAGAAACAATCCCCCTGGATCCCCGGCAGCGTTTCTACGGTCAGCCCCAGCTGGCGGGCTGCTCTGGAGCGCTCATCGCCCCCGACGTCGTCGTGACGGCCGGGCATTGTCTTGACAAAAGCCTGGGCGGGAATCGCTGCTCGGAACTCGCCCTTGTTTTCGGCTTCTGGCGCGACAAAAGCGCGAAGGCCAGCACCAGCTTCGCGCCGAACGATGTTTATTACTGCCGCAAAGCCGTGCACGCCGCCCGCCTTTCGGACGACAACGACCAAGACGAGGATTGGGGACTGATTCTCCTGGACCGCCCGGTTCAAGGCCGCAAACCTTTGGCCGTCGACTCCGCCGGTCGGATCGCCTCGGGAATGCGGGTTTTCGCGATCGGCTATCCCTGGGGAATACCCGCCAAGATCACGGGCGCGGCGCCCGTCTCAAATGCGGGGAAATCGGTTTTCGAGGCCAATCTCGACGTCTTCAAGGGCAACTCCGGATCGCCTGTTTTTAACGCCGACACTCTGGAAATCGAGGGGGTGGCTGTCTCCGAAAGCTACAACGACTTCACCCTCCAATCCGACGGCAAGGCCGGAGTCAGCGTCCGCGGCGCCAACGATCCGAAGGGGGCCGGGGTCGAGCGTGTCTCGGTGATCCTTCCTCATTTACGAGAACTCCGGGACTCGGGCCGCGCCCAAACCGTCGCGCGAAAGGCCCTATCCTCCGGCCTTCACGGTTCACAAGCCTTCGGGGCGCTTTCGGAAATCGCGGCCTCACGAACCCTGTTTCGCTAGATCTTCGACAGGATCGAGGGCGTCGGCGCTCATCCCGCGATTATGACTTGCGTCAGTGCCGCGGCCGATCCGTTTTTCTAAGCTGACGCGGATGCCCTCTTCCTCCGCCGTTGCCCTGCTTCAACCGCGCGACTTCAAGCTGCGGGCGCGGCGCGGCGATTATTACGAAGTCACGAGGGACGCCGCCGAAGCCTTCGGCGGCGTCCCTCCCGGCGATCTTGCCCAATTCGAGAAGCTCGACGCCGCCTACCGGGCGCTCTGCGGCGTCCTCTACAACTTCGTCCCCGCTTCAGGGCATCCCGGCGGCTCCATTTCCTGCGGCCGCGTCGCCCAGAGCCTCCTTTTCGACACCCTCAGCTACGATCTGTCCCGGCCGGACCGATGCGACGCCGACATCATCTCCTACGCCGCCGGACACAAGGCCCTGGGGCTTTACGCCCTATGGGCGATACGGGACGAGATCGCGCGGATCGCCGAGCCCGGCCTGCTGGCCACGAAAAAACGCCGGATCCGGCTCGAGGACCTCCTGGGGTTTAGGCGCAACCCCACCCAGGAGACCCCCTTATTCAAGAAATACAAGGCCAAGGCGCTGGACGGCCACCCGACGTGCGCCACCCCCTTCGTCCGAGTCGCCACCGGCGCCAGCGGCGTCGGGACGTGCGCCTCCTTCGGCCTGGGGCTGGGCGCCCTGGATTATTACGGCGACAACGCGCCCCGGGTGCACGTCATCGAGGGAGAGGGCGGGATGACGCCCGGGCGCGTCCACGAAGCCCTGGCCGGCTGCGGCACGGCGCGGCTGCACAACGTCGTTTTGCACGTGGACTGGAACCAATCCTCGATCGACTCGGACCGGGTCTGCGCCGAAAACGGCCTTCCCGGCGACTATGTCCAGTGGAGCCCCGCGGAGCTGGGGCGCCTGCACGACTGGAACGTCGTCGTCGTGCCGGACGGACACGACTTTCGTCAGATTTTCGCCGCCCAGGCCTTGGCCGTTTCCCTGGACAATCGCCAGCCCACGATGATCGTCTACCGCACCATCAAGGGCTGGAAATACGGCATCGAGGGAAGGTCCTCCCACGGCGCCGGCCACCGCTTCTGCTCCGAGGAGTATCGCCGCTTCCTACGCGAGTTCGAGGAGGCCTTCGACGTCCGGCTTCCCCTATGTTCCGGCCCCATGTCGCCCGACGGCGTGGAAAAAAGCTTCTTCGACTCCCTGATGGTCTTCAGAAAAGCGCTTGAAAAAGACGCGGCTCTCCTTTCCTGCATGGGAGAACGCCTCTCCCGCGCCAAGGAAAGGCTCGACCGGAAAGGCCGGCGACCTCGAACGCCGGGGCCGCGGCTCCACGCCCTGCACTCCGACGGTCTGTTGGACCGGAATCCCCCGGCGGGGGTCGTTCCCAAGCCCGGCGAGCTCGCGACGCTCCGGGACGTCCTGGGCAACATCCTCAATCATCTCAATCGCGAGACGGCGGGAGGATTTTTCGGCGCCGCCGCGGACTTGCTGGGCTCGACAAGCCTCGCCAACATCAATAAAGGCTTCCCAGCCGGTTTTTACGACGCCGTCGCCAACGCGGGATCGAGGCTCGTGGCCCTGGGGGGCATTTGCGAGGACTCCTTGGGAGCGTTCATGTCGGGCGTGTCCTCCTTCGGCCGGCATATAGGGACCGTCTCCTCGTATTCCGCCTTCATCGCCGCTCTCCAGCACGTGGCGGCGAGGCTTCACGGAATCGGCCAGCAGGCCAGCCGCCAAGCGACCGGCAGGCCCTTCAACCCATGGATCATGGTGAACGCGCACGCGGGCGTGAAGACGGGGGAAGACGGCCCCACTCACGCCGACCCCCAGGCGCTACAGCTGCTGCAAGGGAATTTCCCCAAAGGGACGTTGATCACCCTCACGCCTTGGGAACCGCAGGAGATTTGGCCTCTCCTGGCGGAGGCCCTCAAGGCGCGGCCGGCCGTGATCTGTCCTTTCGTGACGCGGCCCCAGGAAACGGTTCCCGACCGGCGGGCTTTAAGGCTCCCCGCCGCCAAGGCGGCGGCCCAAGGGGTCTACGCCGCGCGGAGAGCCGATCCGCGGGCCCGGCGACGCCACGGGACGATCGTGCTGCAGGGGAACGGCGCGGCCACGGTTTTCTTCAACGAGGTCCTGCCGCGCCTCGACGAGAGAGGGCTCAATCTCAACGTCTATTATGTGTCTAGCGCCGAGCTCTTCGAGCGTCTTCCGGCCCAAAGGCGGCGCGCCATTTTCCCGGAGGAGGCGGCCCGCGAGGCCATGGGGATCACGGATTTCACCCTGCCGACGCTGGAGCGCTGGATCCTATCCGAGGAAGGGCGGCGCAGGTCTCTTCATCCCTTCCGCGACGGCCATTACCTCGGCAGCGGTCCGGCCCACAAAGTTCTGGAGGAGGCCGGCCAGCATGCCCGCGGCCAGCTCGCGGCCGTGCTGAGCTACGCCGCGTCGAAGGCAAGCCGCCGCCGGAAGTAGAGCGCCACGTTGACCAAGCCGATCAGCGCCGGCACCTCGACAAGAGGCCCGATGACCGCGGCGAAAGCCTGGCCCGAATTGATGCCAAAGACGGCTACGGCCACGGCGATGGCCAGCTCGAAGTTGTTGCTCGCCGCCGTAAACGACAGCGTCGCGGTCCTAGGGTAATCCGCGCCCGCCATCCTGCCCAGCCAGAAGCTAACCAGAAACATCACCACGAAATAAACCAGGAGGGGGACGGCGATTCGCAGCACGTCGAGGGGAATGCGGATGATGGCCTCTCCCTTCAAGCTGAACATGACGATGATCGTAAACAGCAGCGAGACCAGGGTCAGGGGGCTGATACGCGGGATGAAGGACCGATCATACCACTCCTTGCCCTTCATCGAGACCATGATCAGCCGCGTGAGCATCCCCGCCAGAAAAGGAAGCCCGAGGTATATGAACACGCTGCGCGCGATCTGGCCCATGCTCACGTTCACAGCCGCGCCCGATAGCCCGAACAGCGGCAGCAGCACCGTGACAAAGACCCAGGCATAGAGGCCGTAAAAAAGAACCTGGAAGACGCTGTTGAGCGCGACAAGGCCGGCCGCATATTCGGCATCGCCGTCCGCCAACTCGTTCCACACGATCACCATCGCGATGCACCGCGCAAGGCCGATCATGATCAGACCGACCATGTATCCGGGATGGCGGCGCAGGAAGATGATCGCCAGCCCAAACATCAGGATCGGCCCGATCACCCAATTCTGGATCAGCGACAGTCCGAGCACTTTTTTATCGCGGAACACGTCGCGCATTTCCTCGTAACGGACCTTGGCTAACGGCGGATACATCATCAGGATCAGGCCAACGGCGATCGGCACGTTCGTTGTCCCTGTCTGGCATCGATTGATGAAGGCCGGAAGTCCGGGCACGAAGCAACCCAGCATGACCCCGAGCGCCATCGCCGCGAAAATCCAGCCCGTCAGATACCGATCCAAGAACGACAACCGGCCGGCGATGGACCCCTCGGGACGCTCTTTCATTTCCGTTCTCCCAGAAACTGTTCGATCCGCGTCTTGATGGCGTCGCGGAGCTCCCGGGTCTTGGCGAGCTTCTCGTCCTCGGAACCCGAAAACCCCGCTGGGTCCTCGAAGCTCCAGTGCATGCGTTCGCGGACCATCCCCGGAAAGACCGGGCAACGGTCCGCGCCGGCCTCATCACAAACCGTCACCACATAATGATACCCGCGGCCCCGCTTGAAGAGGTCGAACACGCTCTTGGTCTTTGCCCGAGAAATGTCGATTCCGATCTCCTTCATGGCGATGACGACGACCGGATTAAGCCTCCCGGGCTCCAAGCCCGCGCTCTCCGCATCGAATCGGTCTCCGCCCAGATGCCTCACGAGCGCCTCGGCCATCTGGCTACGGCCGGAGTTGTGGAGGCAGACGAACAAGATACGTTCTTTGCTCAAAACGGCCTCCTCTATGCGGCTAGGCGGATGTTCATGGGACGAGAGCGACTCATCGGCATGGCTTCTTCTTAAGCGAGCGCCAAGCGTTGGCGTCGCGTCTTAACGCAGGCGATTCTTCCAGGCATCCATCCAGGCAGGCGATCAGCCGCTTTTGAACGGCGGACTTGGCCGGAGCCAACGAATAATAACGCCAAAGGCCGGCCTTGCGATCGACGACGAGGCCCGCGCGCTTGAGATAGGCGAGATGGCGGGAGATTTTCGGCTGGGACGCCCGCAGCGCCGACATGATATCGCACACGCAAATCTCCCCTTTCGCGAGAAGATGGAGGATGCGCAGCCGCGTCCGATCCGCGAAAGCTCGAAACATACGGTCGATGGGAGCTTTCATATTTGCCTAGGCGTATATTATAACAAGGCCGCAAAGTTAAGCAAGATTTAAGCGGCGCGTAAGGCTTTATTAGGGCGCGCGGCGCACACTTGGGCTATGCGGCGGGAAAACCCCGTATCAAGGCCCGCGCGCCCCCTCGGCTGGAGCCCGGGATTGGCCCGGGCGCACGACGCGCTCGCCGCCCTCGACAATTCCGCCGACGTCACCGTCACGGACGCCGAGGGCACGATCGTCTACGTCAACGACAGATTTTGCAAGCTATCCCGCTACTCGCGCGATGAGATCCTGGGCCAAAACCACCGGCTGCTCAATTCCGGATATCACCCCAAGGCGTTCTTCAAGGATCTTTGGGACACCGTCTTGGCCGGCAAGGTTTGGCAGGGAGACATCTGCAACCGGGCGAAGGACGGCTCGACTTTTTGGGTCACCACCACCATCACGCCCATGCTCGACGCGGCCGGAGCGCCCCGGCGCTTCGTGGTCATCCGCCACGACATCACGAAGCTCAAGGAGGTCGAGCAGGCCCTGCGCGAGAGCGAGGATAATCAACGCCTCGCCGTGGAAATCGGAGATATCGGCATGTGGTTTCATGACATGCCGAGCGACCGATTGACCTGGAGCCCCATCACCCGGCGCCAGTTCGGATTCGGGCCGCTGGAGGAAGTGACCTTCCCGCGCTTCGTCGCCGCGATCCATCCGGGAGACCGCGAAAGGGTCCTCGCCGAGATCGCCTCGGGCATCAAGGCCCGCCGCCCCTGGACGATCGAATATCGTTTTACCCGACGAGACGGGAGCGCGCGCTGGCTCGCCGTCACGGGAAAGGGCTTCTACGACGGGAAGGGGCGCTGCGTCCGGACCGTCGGGGTCACCAGGGACATCACGGAGAAAATCACGGTGCAAGAGGAGCTGGCGCAAGCCGAGGTCCGGTTTCGCCACCTGCAGAAGATGGAGGGCATCGGACGCCTGGCCGGAGGGATCGCCCACGACTTCAACAACATCCTGACGACGATCGGCGGATACTGCGATTTCCTGCTCGCCAGCCTCCCCGGCGGCGACGCCCGCCGCGAGGACGCGGCGGAGATCCAAAAGGCCGTGCGCCACGCGACCGAGCTCACCCGCCGGCTTTTGGCTTTCGGCAGAAGACAGAACCTCTCCGTCCAGACCCTGGATTTAAACGAGCTGGCCTCGGGCTTCGCGCGGATGTTCCGCCGCCTCATGCCGGAGAACATCACGCTCCGGTTCAAGGCCGCGCGAGGCCCTTGCCTCGTCGCGGCCGATCCGGACCAAGTCGAGCAAGTCCTCATGAATCTCTGCCTCAACGCGAGGGACGCCATGCCGCAGGGCGGGCTGCTGACCATCGAAACGGCGACGGCGTTTCTGGGAGCGGAATACACCCGAACCCATCCGGAAATCGAGGCCGGCCGCCACGCCGTGATTTCGGTCAAGGACACCGGCGGCGGCATCGACGCCGGTGTCAAGTCCCGCCTCTTCGAACCCTTCGTGACGACCAAGGAGCAGGGCAAGGGCACGGGGCTCGGCCTCGCCACCGTCTACGGGATCGTCCGCCAAAGCCGAGGAAGCATCGACGTCAAAAGCTCCCGTGCGACCGGAACGGAGTTCAACGTCTACCTCCCGCAAGCCACGGCGGCCTCTCCGGAAAGCCGGCGAAACGCGGCGGAAAGCCCGCGCGCCGCCGAGCGTCCCGGCGAAGCCGCCTCGATCCTGCTCGTCGAGGACGACGAAGCCGTTCGGCGGCTTACCTGCCGGGTCCTGCGCGAAAACGGCTACGCCGTCGAGGAGGCCTGCGCGGGAGGCAAAGCCCTGGATCTCTTCAAGCGCCGCGAGGGGCGCTTCGACCTGCTGCTCGCCGACATCGTCATGCCCGGGATGGGAGGCGACCAGCTGGCGAACCGCCTCTCGGCGCTCAAGCCCGGCCTCAAGGTCATCCTGATGTCCGGCTACGCCGATCAAGCCCTTCTCGACCGCGTTCGCGATCAATCCCACCCCTTCCTCCAAAAGCCCGTGAGCGTTCAGGAGCTGCTGGAAAAGGTCCGCGCGGTCCTGGGCGGATGACCCGGTGATTCTGCGCAGTTTTGGCTCAAAGCCCCGAGAATTGGCCGCTTAAATTAAGGTAAAAAGCCAGGAGCTTATCGCCGCCCGGGCGCGCAGGTCCGGCCCCCATCTGGCGAAAACCGAGGCGCCCGTAAAGACGGATCGCCGTCTTCATCGGTCGGACAATAGGACGATTTAATAGAATCGTCCTAAACAGAAAGAGCGAATCGCGCACTTCCGACATGCACCTGATAACCTCGTTATTGCTGCTTTTGGTGGCCGCGCGCGTCTGCGGAGAATTCGCGGAGCGCTTGAGGCAGCCG
>JAJYFI010000155.1 GCA_021790955.1 bacterium
TGAATTTCAGTTTGGCCTTGCTGCCTCCGAGCATCGTCAACGCTTTCTACGACCCCGACTACAACGTTCTCATGTTCGGAGACCTCTCCGACTCCCAGCCTTCCGACGCCTTCGCCGACGACGCGACCGTGCCCCATCATGAGTTCACCCATTACGTCGTCAACCAGATCATGCCGATCGTGAACTTCGGGGAATCGGGCGCCATCTCGGAGGGCAACGCCGATTATTTCTCGGCGACGGAGCTCAACGATCCGAATATCGGAAGCTACGTCAACGACCAGCTCCAGCCCACGGGATCGCCCGCGCCGGGCCCCATCCGAGAGCTCGACGACGGCGGCGCCTGCCCCAACACGCCGTGCCGGGTGCTCTCCGATTCGACGTGGACGGGGGAAATCCACGCGGACAGCGTCTTTTTCAGCCAGGCGATCTGGGATGTGCGCAAGGAGATGATCAAGCAACACGGCTACGCTGACGGCGTCTCCTGCGCGGACCGGCTCGAATTTGAGTCCTTGTTTTATTATCCACAGAGCTTTGCGGAGATGATTCAGGCGCTGTTGGACGTGGACAAGACCGGGACCTTGGGCGGCCCTCTCACGTCGAAAAACGGCGTCACGTGCAACGCCTCGACCTGGATCAGCAGCTTCACGGCCCTGCACGGCCTCTACGAGGAGTCAAACAGCGGCTTTGAAACGGCGCTGGACGTCAGCACCACGCCGACCGTGACGGGGATCATCGCCGGCGTCGGGCAGACGAACTTTTACACCTTCGGCGCCGGACCGGGCGCGGTTTCCGTCACGATGACTCTCCCCCAAAGCCCCGACGGGACGAACTACTACTCGGGTTACATGCTGACCCTCTTCGACGACCAGCGCAACCAGCTCGCCCAGGCCTATCCTCCTTTAAATGGGTACAACGACATGGGGAACATGTGCGGTTCGGCCGACTGCACCACCTCCCAGCCAACCGTGACGCTCGGCTACGACATGCCGTCCGGAGGCCAATTGTTCCTCGAGGTCTCCGGGGGGCCGACCCTGTATGGATCGATTTCAGGCGTCACGAACCCTCTGCCCTACACGCTCGTCTTCTCCTACCCCGAGCTCCAGGCGAGCACGGCGGGCCTCCTCATCGCGACCTACGACAACGACACGATCAGCTTCTCCGAGAATCTCGGGCGATTCCAGGCCTCGGCTCCGCCCTACAGTTTTGATTGCAGCGGGTTGAACGGCTATGTCCAGCTGCGCGATCAGTCCAAGAACGTCCTGGAACAGACCCGGACGAACCAGCCGGGAAGCCTCCTCGCCTGCACCTCGGGCGTGGTCTCCAACGGCTCCTTGAGCGGTTCGGTGACGATCCAGCCGGGCTTCGCGGCGCGCTATCCCGCGGTGGGCACCGTTTACGTGGAGGTCTTCGCCTCGAGCACGCTGCACGACGTGGCCAGCCTCGGCCTCTCCAACTCTGTCAATCTCGCGACGAACCAGACCTCGTTTGCGGCCTGGAACAACGTCTTCGACCCCTTGCGGGGGCAGTTCGCGACCTTGAAATACCAGATTCAGCAGTCAGGACATGTGACGATCAGACTCTACACCCTCTCCGGCAGGCTCGTGGCGACCTTGCTTGACAACAATTTGCCGGCGGGTGAGGGTTCTATCGATTGGGCGGGCAAAAACTCGGCTGGCTCCATGGTGGCCAGCGGGGTTTATATCGCCCATATCGACGGCCCCGGCATCTCGCAAACCCAGAAAATAATCGTGGTGAAATGATGCGGTGGGCCATCGAAAGCTTCGAAAGCTCCTAGCTCTCGGGGCCGTCATCCTCCTCCTGACGGAGGAGGCGCAGGCGGGCGGCGGTGCCGGCGTGACCGCCGAGCCCGCTCTATTGATTCCGTTGGGGGCGCGCGCCGACGGCATGGGCTCGGCGTTTACCGCCCTCGCGGACGATTCCTCGGCGATCTATTACAACCCCGCGGGCCTCAGCCGCCTTCCTTTCCACGAGTTCGCGCTGTCGTACCTCTCCGGGATCGCGGACAACAATCTCCAGGACCTAGCCTATGGCGGACCGCTGCCGTTTTCGGGCTTGAGCGACAACGGCGACGCGGCCATCGGAGCCAGCGTCCTTTATTCCCAGGACGGCACGATCAACGTCAACAGCACGAACCCGGACGGATCTTATGCGGGATCGAGCAGCTTCAACGCGGGCAACGATCTCATCGCTTCGGTGGCCTATTCGGAGCGCCTGGGGCGCACGGAATTTCAGTACGGGCACGACCTGCTGGCGGTCGACCATTACGTCGGAGCCTCCGGCGAATACATCCGCTCGACGTTGGCGCAGCAGTATTCGGCCGAGACGCAAGCCGGGAGCGTCGGCTATCTGGCCGACATCCCGGCCCTCGGCCTCAGCGCGGGCGTCTCGGCGCTCAACTTGGGCGGGCGCCTGCGCTACATCCAAGCCTCCGACCCGCTGCCCTCCATGCTCAAGGCGGGCCTGGGCTGGACCGGGAAGGCCAAGTGGGGGGTCGTCGAGCTCGACGGCGACGTGACGCATCTCTTCACGGAGGAGCAGCAGTTTTACGCCGTGGGCGGGGAGTACCGCATCCTCAACCGCTACGCCGTCCGTCTGGGCTATCAATACGACGCTGGAAGCCCTCTGGGGCTGACGGCGGGCTTCGGTTTTAACTGGAACCGGGAGCTGATCCTTGACGTCGCGTGGCTCATGTCCACCCAGGGGCTCAACGACCAGATGCGCCTGACCGTGTCCTATCGCTTCGGATGGGAGAGCCGCCAGGCGCGTGAAGGCGGCGCGAGGCCCGAGCTTCGCGCCAGCCCCTCCCACGAGCCGCTGCCCACCCTCAAGGAGCTCGACAAGCAAGTGCCTCATATCGAGGCCTTCCCCGGAGCCGCGCCTCTGCCCGCCGATTCGCTTCAAGAACCGCCCCTCAAAATGAATCAAAAAGGGGTCCCGGGCTGGGAATAAGCCGGACCTGGCGCCGTAAACTTGTAGAATAGCCGCGTTATGGACCGGGGGCTCTATGCCGGCATTCGCCGCAAACTCGTCCAGCGCCTGCCCGACGGGCTGATCCTTCTTTCCGGCGCGTCGCCTTGCCGGCGCAACGGGGACGTGGAATATCCCTTCCGGCAAAACTCCGACTTCCTCTACCTCACCGGGGTTCCTCGCCCCCATTGCAGACTTCTCATCGACCCTCGTCGCGGGCGTGAGACGCTGTTTATTCCCAAGATCGACAATCACTACCGCATCTGGCTGGGGGATCTGCCGGGGCCCGCCGAGGCCAAGGCCCTTTACGGTTTTAAGCGGGTCTTCTACAACGACCGTCTCCCGTCCGTGCTCAAGGCGCAGGCGGACGGCTACAAGAAGATCTACGCCGACGCCGCGTCCTTGAAGCTTGTGAAGCCGCCGAAAGCCCTTAAGCCGGCGCAAGCCGAGCTGCGGGACGCTTTGGACGAGTTGCGTGCGGTCAAGGCGTCCGGAGAAATCGCCTTGTTGAGGAAGGCGTCGGAAATTTCAAGCCGCGCTCATCTGGCGGCGATGCGGCAGGCGCGGGCGGGACAATACGAGTACGAGGTGCAGGCGGTTTTCGAGGCGGAATGCCTCAAAGGCGGGCTCAAACATCTGGGCTACCCCTCGATCGTCGCCGCAGGCCGCAACGCGGCGGTCCTTCACTATCAGGAGAACGACGCCGTCCTCAAGGCGGGGGAGCTTCTTCTCATCGACGCGGCGGCCGAGGCGGAAGGCTACTCCGCCGACATCACGAGGACCTTCCCGATCGGGCCGCGATTCAGCCCCCGGCAAAAAGACATCTACGCCCTGGTCCTTGAGGCGCAGAGAAGCTCGATCGACAAGGCCCGGCCAGGACTCCTGGCGGCGGAGCTCCATCTCCATTCGATGCGGGTCATCGCCCGGGGCCTTAAGTCGTTGGGGATTCTCAAGGGCGATGAATCGGCCCTCGTCGAGGGGGGAGCCGTCAGGCTTTTCTACCCGCACGGCATCGGCCACATGCTGGGCCTCGACGTCCACGATTCGCTGGGAGGCAAGAGGCGCTGCCTGCCCAACCCGACGAAGGTGCCCGTGCGTTTCAACGCGAGGCTTGAGCCTTTCTTCGTCATCACGGTGGAACCCGGCGTTTACTTTCACCAAGCGATCCTCTCCGACCCGAAGATCCGGCGGCGCTATCGTTCGTTCGTCAATTTCGACAAAGCCTCCGAGTTTCTTGAGGTGGGGGGGGTCCGCATCGAGGACGACGTCGTCGTCCAGCCCGAGGGAGCTCCGCTCAACCTGACCTCGGTTCCCAAAGACATCGATGAGATCGAGTCGATCCGGGCTGAGGCGCTGGAATCGTCCGCCTCCGACGCGGTTCCTTTAAGATCAATACCGATCACTTAAGCCGGGTTCCAGTTTGTGCCGAGGGGGTGTGCGCTTTTAAAAAATTACTAACACTCTCGAATCCGCTTGTTGAAACGAGAGACGGCCTTCTTGATTAAATAGATGCCCGCCGGGCAATCAAGAGCCGCAAACAGGGCGCGCGCATTGCACCAGGCGCCCATCAG
>JAJYFI010000156.1 GCA_021790955.1 bacterium
GTCGCCTGCCTCGGCTACCAGAAGGCCTACGACCCCTTCGCCCTCGGCCGGGCGGTGGCGAAACGCGATCGGCCCTCCGCGCTGAAAAGCTTAGGCGAGCTATTCTCCCAGGGACGGCCCGACGAGCAGGCCTTCAAGGCCCTTTTTCAAATTTCCTCCTCCCTCGCCAAACAGCTCAAAGCCAAGCGGCTCGTGCGCGCCAACAGGGATCGCGAGGAGATTTTCAAGGCCTTGCGTCTTCATCCCTACTGGGACAAAGACTATCTTGAAGCCGCGAGCCGGGTTTCCGAGCCCGCCGCGACGGCCGCCCTGCGCCGATGCCTGCAGACGGAAGCGGATCTCAAATCGAAATCATGGCTCGACGCCGCTTTCGAAGTCAGAAAGCTCGTGGCTTACGTCTGCCGGACGGCGTCGCGATCGGCTTCTTGAGGAAACGCTTAGGCGGAAGGCGCCGTCGCGGCCGGCGCCTTCATCTGGGCCGCAAGGCGCCGCATCAGGCGCGCCTTTTTACGCGCCGCGGCTTTCCAATGGATGAGGCCGCGCCGGGCCGCTTTGTCGATGAGGGAGGCCGCTTGGCCGGCGGCCTCGCCCGTCTTGGCTTCATTCTTCGACTCGGAGGCCTTCAGGACGGCACGGACGGCGAGCCGGATGCTCTTCTTGGCGGCGCGGTTGCGCGAGTAACGGCGCTCGGACTGGCGGTGAGCCTTGATCGCCGAGCGATGGCGGTACGTCTTCTTGGGATTGGCCATGTCGAGCCGCTATTAAATCAAGTTAACGTCCATGACGTCAATTCCCGACGATAATCCGCCGATCGACGTCGATCGGCGGCATCTGCCGCACGCCTGCGGGGTTTATCTCATGAGAGACGGCGCGGGAGAGATCCTTTATATCGGGAAGGCCAAGGACTTGGCCGCGCGCGTCGCCCAATATTTCGACGCAAGCCGGCATCCCCTGAAAAACGCGGCGCTCATGCCGCTCGTGCGGCGCATCGACTATGTCCCCTGCGCCTCGGAGCGAGAAGCCCTCCTCCTTGAGCAGCGCCTCATCCGAAGCCGCCAGCCGTTTTTTAACGTCCTCTGGAAAGACGACAAGAGCTACCCTTTCGTGAAGATCACCCTGGGCGAGGACTTCCCTCGCCTCATGATGACGAGGCGCAAAATCGCGGACGGGAGCGCCTACTTCGGCCCCTATCCCAAGGCGGCCCCCGTGAAGGCCCTTCTGCGCGACCTCTGGCGGCGAAAGATATTCCCCTTGCGCCCTTGCCGCTGGACCTTCGGCGTCGGCAAGCCGCTCGCCGAGCGCAAGATTCACGGCTGCCTCTACTATCATACTCGCGAGTGCCCCGCGCCCTGCGCCGGACGCATCAGCCGGACCGAGTACCGGAAGATCGCGGAACGCGCGGCGATGTTTTTCAAGGGCGACTACCGACGCCTCATCAAGGACTTCGACCAGCGGATGCGGAGGGCCTCCTCGAAGCTCGACTTCGAGGGGGCCGCGCGGTGGCGGAACAATCTGCGGGGCATGGAGCAGCTGGCCGAGCGCGTGCGTATGAACCGGGTCATGCCGGGGGAGATCGAAAAGCCCCTGGCCTCGAGCCGCGCCACCGAGGAGCTCCAGAGCGTCCTGCGCCTCGAGCGCCCCCCCTTCCACATCGAGTGCTTCGACGTCTCTCACTTCCAGGGCCGCGCGCACGTCGCGGCGATGTCCTGCTTCCGCGGCGGCGAGCCCAACAAGGGCCATTACCGGCGATTCAGGATCAAGACGGTGGCGGGGGTCGACGATTTCGCCGCGCTCTTCGAGGTCGTGGGCCGCCGCTACCGCCGGCTCGCCGCCGGCAAAGAGCCGCCGGATCTCGTCTTGATCGACGGAGGCCCGGGCCAGCTCCACGCGGCCCAAAGGGCGCTTAAGGATGCGGGCGTCCGAATCCCCATCGCGAGCCTCGCCAAACGCCTTGAGGCGGTCTACACCCCCGAATCCGCCGCGCCGCTGATCTTACCCCGATCGAGCGAGGCCTTGAAGCTCCTGCAGCGGCTGCGCGACGAGGCCCACAGGTTCGGCGTCACCTATCATCGCCTTCTGCGGCGCAAAGAGCTGCTGGGCTAAGCTTTGCTCGCCAGTTCGCCCATATTGAAGATGGGCATGTACATGGCGATGACGATAAAACCGACGATGACGCCCATGACGACGATGACGATGGGTTCGATCATCGACGACAGGCCCTTGACCGCCTCGTCGACCTCGAGGTCGTAGAAATCGGCGATCTTCGTCAGCATCTTGTCGAGGCCCCCGGTTTCCTCCCCCACCGTGATCATCGATGTCACCATCGGCGGAAACAGGCCGCTCTTTTTCAAAGGGTCCGAGAGCTTCCCGCCCTCCCGGATCGAATCGCGCGCCTCCAGGATCGCCTGGGAGATGACCACGTTTCCCGCCGTCTCCGCGACCGTCTCCAGGGCCTGCATGTGGCTGACGCCTGCGGCGAGCAGCGTCCCCAAGGTGCGCGTAAACTGGGCCACGGCTGATTTTTTAAGCAGCACTCCGAACATCGGCACTTTAAGCAGCTTATCATCCACCCATTTCCTGCCGTAATCGGTGGCGCGGAAGCGCTTGAACGACCATATCGCGGCGGCGACGATGAGGCCAAGAAGATACCACTTGGAGCGCAGCCAATCGGAGGCGTCGAGAACTATCTGGGTGAGAAACGGAAGGTCCTGGCCGAAGCTCGCGAAAATGATCTTGAACCGCGGGATGACCCACATGAGAAGAAAGATGGTGATGCTCGAGCAGACGACCAGGATGACGATGGGGTACATCATGGCCGACTTGATCTTCGCCTTGAGGGCCTCGGCCTTCTCTAGATAGGTGCTCAGGCGCTCGAGGATCTCGTTGAGAAGCCCTCCGGTTTCCCCAGCCTTGATCATGGACACATAGAGCTTGGAAAAAGCGTTCGGATGCTTTTTGATGCCTTCGGAGATGGACAGCCCGCTTTCGATGTCAGACCGGACGGAAGCGATCACCTCCCGCAGGGCCTTGCTCTGCATCTGGGTCTCAAGGATCGACAGGCCCTGGACGATCGGCACTCCGGAACCGTTCAGCGTGGCGAGCTGCCTTGAGAAAATCGCGATCTCCTTGGTCGGAATCTTGGATCGCTTCAGAAAACCGAAGAGCCCTCCCATCTTCTTGCGTCCGACCTCCAACGGGCTCAGCTTCTGCGCCCGCAGCCGCTCGAAAGCGGCCTTTTCCTCGGGGGCATCGATCACCCCGGAGACGACGGCGCCGCCGGCGGTCCGGGCCCGGTAGGCGAATGTCGGCATGTCTCAGCGCGCCTCCCGCTCGTTCACGCCTAGGCCGGCACCGCCGTCGGGACGAGCTTTTGCAGAAGTTTTCTCAGATCCTCCGGGTCGGAGGAGCGGGCGACGGCCTGCGGATAGGTGATCTGGCGCCGCAAATAGAGGTCGGCCAGGGATTGATTCATCGTCTGCATGCCCGTGGCGCCGCCCGTCTGGATCGCAAACTGCACCTGTTCGACTTTCTGCTCGCGGATGAGATTGCGCACCGCGGCCGTGACGACGAGCACCTCGGCGGCGAGGACCCGGCCCTTCCCCGAGGCGTGGGGCAAAAGCTGCTGCCCGAGCACGGCCTGCAGGACGAAGGAAAGCTGGACCCGGGCCTGGGAGATCTGATGGGGCGGAAAGACGTCGATGATGCGGTTGATCGTCTGGGCGCAATCCGGCGTATGCAAAGTCGCGAAGACCAAGTGGCCGGTCTCCGCGATTGTCAGGGCCGCGCTGATCGTATCGGGGTCGCGCATCTCGCCGATGAGGATGATGTTGGGGTCCTCCCGCACCACGTGGCGCAGCGCCTCGGAGAAGGATTCCGTGTCCTGCCCGACCTCGCGCTGATTGACGAGGCATTTTTTATGGGAATGGGCGTATTCGATGGGGTCCTCGATGGTGACGATATGGCCGCTCCGATGCCCATTAATGTAGTCGATCATGCTCGCCAGGGAGGTCGACTTGCCGCTTCCGGTGGGGCCCGTCACGATCACGAGCCCGCTGGGGAGCTTGACGAGCTCCTCCGTGATCTTGGGAAGGCCCAGTTCCTCAAAGGTGCTGAACTTGTCCGGGATGAGCCGGATCGCTGCGGCGATCGCGCCGCGCTGGCGGTAGACGTTCATGCGCAGCCGCCCCACGTCCCGAAATCCGAAGGCGACGTCAAGCTCATTGGTCGACTCGAACTTTTTGCGCTGGTTTTCCGTCAGAAGGGAATACACGATGGCCTGGACGCTTTCGGAATTGAGAACGGGATACGGCGTCGCCATCAGCGCGCCGTCGATCCGGATCATCGGCGTCGCTCCCGCGGTCAAATGCAGGTCCGAAGCCCCGCGGTCGCGGATGATGGTGAACAGCTCGTAGGCGGTGGGAACGCGGCCGTTGCCGTTCATGAGTCGGCCGCCGTGACGCGCAGCATTTCCTCGGCGGTCGTCGCTCCCGACAAAAGCTTGCGGATGGCGCATTCCCTCAATGAAATCATGCCTTGCCTCCGTGCGGCGTTG
>JAJYFI010000157.1 GCA_021790955.1 bacterium
CGATCGTCCGGCGCACCGACTCGGCCTTGCGGGCGACTCCTTCGGCGTCCGCGCGGGGCAGGATCACCGCGAATTCCTCGCCGCCGTAGCGCGCCACGTAGTCCGTCTCGTAGAAGGAAACGTTCAAGATCTCGCCGATGCGCTTGAGAACGCGGTCGCCGAAGGGATGGCCGTAGCGGTCATTTAACTCCTTGAAATGGTCGATGTCAAGAATCATGAGCGCGCAGGGGGCTTTGAAGGTCCTGGCGCGCGCGACTTCGTAGCGGATCCGTTCCTCGAAGTCTCCCCGTCGGTGCACGCCCGTGAGCCCGTCGAGGCGCGAGAGGCTCTCCACTTCTTGAAAGAGCCTCACGCGACGGAAGGCGAACGACACCTCCGAGACGAAGGTCCGGGCCTTGGCGAGGAGCCCTGCGGCGTCCGCGCCTCGAGGTATGCGCGCGTAGAAATATCCCAGGGCCTCGTTGCCTTCCATGATGGGCAGCGCGACGGCGGGCTCGGGCTTTTGCAGGGTTTGGGGCCGATCCAAGGAAAGGCCCTGCTCCTGTAGGCAGCGCGCCAGCGTCGCCCACGACGCGCCCGGGGAGCCTTCCAGGCGCCTGAGGGAGACGAGCCTGGGAGTCCGGTTGTCCTCGGAAGCCGCGTAGAGGGCGAATTCCTCGACGCCGAGGTAGCCGGCGGCGGCGCCTTCCAGCCTGGGGCGTATCTCCCCCCAACTCAGCGACTCGGGAAGAGTTTTCGCGAGGTCGTAAAGGACGAGGGTCTCCTTTTCCTCTTGATCGGTCTTTAAGCCCAGGGCTTTCGCCTCGGCGAGGGCGGCGGTCGTATGGGCGAGCTTTTCGCGGACGGCGCCGCGCTCTTCCCGCAGGGCCTGGGAACGCTTGGACGCGGACAGCTCGGAGGCAAGCGCCGCGGACGCGAGGGCCATCCCCGTAGCGGCGGACGCCGCTTGGACGGGGCCGTCGGCGCCAAGCCCCGCCGCTCCCGCCACGGCCAGAGCGGCGGCGAAACCGAGGAGCGCTATCCAAGCCTTGCGCCTGACGCCCAAGAAGACGATCAGAGCCGCCATGACGGGAGCAAGCCCCGCGGCGACAAGTCCGGGTTTCATCGTCCCTCGGTCCTGTTGCGTCCCGCCCTCTTGGCGCGATAAAGCCTTTCGTCCGCCGCGCGAACGAACTGGCTCCCGGTCGCCGCATCCTCCGGGAAGGTCGCGACGCCGAGGCTCACGGTGACGCGGGTCGCCTCCCCCCGGAAGACGAAGACCTCGCGAGAAACCGCCTGCCGCACGCTTTCGGCGAGGGCGTAGGCGTCGGCGTAAGGAAGGCTCGGAAGGAGCAGGCAGAATTCCTCCCCGCCGTAGCGCGCCGCCATGTCGACTTCGCGGATATGCTTGAAGAGGACCGCGGAGACGCGTTTTAAAAGTTCGTCCCCCGCCTGATGCCCGTAGCGGTCGTTGTACGACTTGAAATGGTCGATGTCGATCATGACCAGGGACAAGGGAAGGCGCGCCCGCCCCGCGCGAAGGACCTCCTCGTGGAGCCTCTCGTCGAAAGCCTTGCGGGAAAAAAGCTGGGTCAGGGCGTCGTGGACGGCCTGGGAACGGACGCGTTCGTAAAGCACGATGTTCTCGAGGCTCAATCCCGCGAGCGTCGCCATGAGATCGGCCCCTTTGAGCTCCGCCTCGGTGAAGGCGGACGGCTTCGGGGAAGAGATCTTGATGAAGCCCGCGGGCTCCCGGGAAACGCGCAAGGGAAGGAGCATCGCCGAGCGGATCTGCCCCGCCGCCCCGCGCAGCCTCTCGTCCGCCTGGGCGTCAGCGATGAACAGCGGCCTGCGGCTCGACGCCGCCAGGCGCAAGAAAGGGTCGGAGCCCTCCTCGACCGGAAACTCGACGGCCGATCCGGGAAAGCGCTCTCCCAGAATCTCGGCGAGCTTGCGGTAGACGTCTTCGCGGCTCAGGCACCGGCCCAGGGTCTTGGCGCTCTCGGCCATGTCGCGCCTCAGCCGGATGCGCGCGGAGGCCTCCCGCTGGCGGCTCCGGTAATAATCGAGGCCCCGCTCGGCTTCCTTGATTTCCTTGAGATCGGCGTCAGCCTCGAAGGCCAAGCTCGCTTCCTCTCGAGCCAAGGACCTTCGCGATTCCGAGATCGCCCAACTCAGCAGCCAAAGCCCGGCGACCTCGAGGCCCGCCCCCCCCGCGGCCCTCGCGCCCCTGGCCAGAAACGCCCCGACCCCGGTCGCCAGGACCAGGAAAAGGAGGGCGCTCTCCGGCTGGCCGCCCCGCTCGCACCAGAAAAACAGAAGCCCATACGCGGGGAAGAGGCCCAGAAAGAGGTCGTGGCGGACGAAAAGCGGCCACGTGACACCCGCGAAAAAAAGTCCGGCGATCAGGAAGGTCGCGGACTTTGACTGCGGCATGATCTGGTCGCTTGTGATGCCTAAACTGGTGGAGGTGGCGGGAATTGCACCCGCGTCCAAACGTCTCGAACCTCGGTCCCTACAGGCTTAGCCCGCCGATCAAGTTTCGCCCGGGGAAAGCCGGCGGACGGGTTGCCCCCGAACTATCCGCGGATGGTCTTGAGGGCCGGACGCCGCGGAGCCGCCCGAACCCAGCATCCTGCTTCATGACGGTTCGGCCCCCTAGCAGGAGTCGGGGCGAACCGTGAGCTTACCGCTGTTTAGGCGGTGGCCCAGGCCAACGATGGGTTGGCGTTTATGTTTTGGCCGGATTTTATCCTGGTTCTGGCCAACCAGGGCCTGCGACCGGGGGCCCGAAAACGCCTGTCGAGCCTAATTCACCCCCGTGAAGGCATTATAACATGATCTTAAGGAAGTATAATCCTTTCTTTCGATGCCACCGGCGACCCGGCTCCTGACGGCCTCACTCGTCGCAGCGGTCTCCTGCCTTGCCGCCGCCGAGACGGCGGAGCCGCTCGTCGACTTCGCCAAGCTCCATCCGCGCGCCATCCTCGACATCCGCTACGCGACGAAAAACAATTTCACGCACGAGGCGGTCTATCCGACGGCCCGATGCCTGCTGCGAGAAAGCGCGGCGCGGGCGCTCGCCGCCGCGGCTTCGGATTTCGAGGCGATGGGGCTGCGGCTCGTCGTCTTCGACTGCTACCGGCCGCTCTCCGTCCAAAAAAAATTCTGGGCGCTGCTCCCCGATGATCGCTACGTCGCGAACCCCGCAAAAGGCTCCAAGCACAACCGCGGCGCGGCGGTGGACGTGACGCTGGCGGACGCTCAAGGACGCGAGCTTCCCATGCCGACCGCCTACGACGATTCCAGCCCGCGCTCCCACCGGGATTGGAAAGGTTCAAGCCCCGTCGAGCGCAAGGACATGGAGCTGTTGGAGGCGGTCATGGTCCGCCACGGCTTCACGGGGCTTCCCACGGAATGGTGGCACTTCGACGCGAATGATTGGAAGCGATATCCCGTGATGGATGCCCCGCTCCGGTAGCCAACAAACGCCGCGACAGTCAGTTTGCTAGACTTTGCGCCTTGAAACTCGTCACTTTCGCCGTCGACACCCCCCTCGGCTCCTTTGAGCGTCTCGGAGCGGCGATCGACAAGCCGCGCCCCATGATCGTCGACTTAAACGCCGCCTGCGGCGCTTGGTTTGAACGAAAGGGCCGGCCGCAGGCCGTCGCCGACGCCCTCGTCCCCCCCGATATCCTCCGCTTTCTGGAGATCGGCGAAGAATCTCTCGACGCCGCCCGGGAATCGATCGAATTCGCCCGCAAGGAAGGACGCGGCGAGGCGGCCAAGTTCCGCGACCCGATGGGCCGTCGCGTCCTTTACGCCGAAAGCGAGATCCGGTTGCGGCCTCCCGTCCCGAGGCCTCCCGCTTTCCGGGACTTCTTCGCCTTCGAGGACCACGCCTTGAAGGGAGCCGCCCGACGAGGAGAACCCCTTTCTCCCGCCTGGTATGACCAGCCCGTCTATTACAAAGGAAACCACCGGGAGTTCTACGGCCCCGGCTCGACGATCCCCTGGCCAAGCTATACCCGGAAACTCGACTTCGAAGCCGAAATCGCCTGCGTCGTCGGCCGCCGCGGCCGCGACCTCTCCCCCAAGGAGGCTGGACATCACATCGCAGGCTACGCGATCCTCAACGACTTTTCCGCCAGGGACATCCAGAAAAACGAGATGCTCTGCCGCATGGGCCCCGCGAAGGGCAAGGACTTCGCCAACGCCCTGGGCCCCTGGCTCGTGACGGCCGACGAGCTTGAAAACCCGGACGATCTCGACATCTCCGTCTGGGTGAACGGCGAGAAGTGGAGCTCCGGGCATTCGAGCGGGCGCTACTGGAGCTTTCCGGCCATGCTCTCCCACGTCTCCCAGGAGGAGACGGTCTACCCGGGGGACATCCTGGGATCGGGGACCTACGCGGGCGGCTGCGGGCTCGACCTCGATCGCTGGATCAAGCCCGCAGACACGATCGAGATCAAGGTGTCCAAGCTGGGTGCCCTCAAAAACGTCGTCGGCGC
>JAJYFI010000158.1 GCA_021790955.1 bacterium
ACGATACGCAAACCGCGCGCGCCGGCGGACTTACTAAATGGGGCCGGGGTCAGCATGGACGGGCCCCTGGGCGAGCGGAAGATCGACATCCTCATCAAGACGCCCCGGTCCGGCCGCGCGGACTTCTTCGCGCGGGAAGTCCTCAAGACCGCCCGGCGGCTTTGATTCGAAAGAGAATCCTTCCACTTTGAGAGCGAGTTCGGTAGAATCTGATGCATGTATAGATATTTAGCCCCCAAAATAATAAGCGCTTGAGCGTTTGCGGCCCATATTATCTACAATGCAAACAGGAGGCTATCTCTGATGACGAAATTCCCCGGCCATTCCATGGGAACCGTTCCTGGAAGGAGTCCAGAGGCGGCGCCGTTGGCCTATTCCACGTTTCTCTTCCCGCAACCTTCTTTTTGGATCGGGGTCGCGCGGCTGCTTGATTTTGGCCAGGGCTTGGTCCGTTATAATTACGCTTCAACGGCCGAGGAGGCGGATTTCAACGCGCTTCTTTCGGATTGGAAAGCCGTCGGCGACGACGTCCGATGGGCGATCAAAACGTATGAGGCGGAGGGCCGGCAAGCAGGCCGGTGAGCGATCTGCCGCCGTCCGGCAAACAGACCGGACAAATCGTCGAAAGACAAGTTCATGTCACGGCCGCTTTTTCAGGTCCCTTGCCGCCGCCGGACATCCTCCGACAATACGACGCTGTCATCCCGGGAGCCGCCGAGCGAATCCTCAAAATGGCCGAGGAGCAAGACCAGCATCGTCGGCGGCTCGAAAGCGCGGCGATCGCGGCAGGGCATTCCGACGCGCGATTGGGGCTGATTCTGGGCTTCATCATTGTTTTCGGCTTTATCGGCGTGGCTACCTATGCGATATCCAAAGGCGCCAGCCTCGTGGGGCTCTCCATGGTCATCGCGGACCTCGCCGCTTTATTGGGCGCCTACGTCTACGGCAAGAGATCAATCGAGCGCGACCTGGCCGAAAAGCGCGCTGCCTTAACTCGGAAATAAGCTCGGTCTTAAAACACGTCGCCACAGGTGAGCATGGCGTAGGGCCGTCCGCCAGAGCCGAGGAAAGCGAGACGCCCTCCGCCAGCTCCCAGGAGCTTCCTTCATTACTGAAAAGGTCGTGCTCGCCGCGATTCGCCGCCGGGAAACGAGGCGCATTTGATAAAATTCCCGGCGCGGGAGCGCGAGGATGAGCTCGACGGGAAATCATTACAACGGCATGGCATCGATCGACAAGGCGCGCGGCTACATGCGCCTGGCGATCGATTCGGCCCGGAAGGGCTTTCGCCGGGGACAGGGAGGCCCCTTCGGCGCCTGCATCGTCAAGGACGGCCGGGTGCTCGCCGTCGCTCACAACAGCGTCCTGCGCGACAAGGCCGCCACGCGCCACGCCGAGATCCGCGCCATCGAGGAGGCCTCCAGGCGCCTGAAGACCCACGAGCTCGACGGCTGCGAGCTTTTTTCCACGACCGAGCCCTGCGTCATGTGCTTCGCGGCCATCAACTGGGCGCGGATACCCCGCGTCACCTTCGGGACCACCGTCTCCGACGCGAAGAAATTGGGCTTCAATGAGTTGACGATCTCAAACAGCGCCTTAAAGCGCCTCGGCAAGAGCGCGATCCGTCTGCGCGCCGGGGTCTTGCGCGACGAATGCCGCGGGCTTTTCGAGGAATGGCGGCGATTCCCGGGGCGCCAGACTTACTAGTGGCCGAGTCTCGCGCCCTGCCCGAGGCCTACGCCGGCCTTCCGCGGCCGGCCGTCCTTTGCACGCTGGTCAAGGTCGTGGGATCGGCCCCGCGGGCGGCCGGCGCCAAGATGTGGGTGGCGCCGGAGAGCTTCTCGGGGAGCTTGGGCGGGGGGGAGCTCGAGCGCCGGGCGATCGAGCACGCCCGGGGCCTTTTATCCTCCCCCGGCGCCGCGGCCGAGCTCAAGGAATACGTTCTCTGCAAGGAGACGGGGCAATGCTGCGGCGGCCGCGCGCAGGTCTTCTACGAGCCCATGCCGGCGGCGAGGACGCTCACTCTTTTCGGCGCCGGGCACGTGGGAAGGGCCGCGGCGGCGGTCTTCTCGCGCATGCCCTTCTCGGTCGCCGTGGTCGACGCCCGCCCCGAATGGGCCGACAAAAACGGCTTTCCCGGGGACGTCGCGGTCCGCCTGCAAGACCCCGTCGAGCACGCGCGCTCCCGCTCCTGGGGAGCCAACGACGCGGTCTGCATCTTCACCCACAGCCATGACCTCGATTTCATCCTCGCGGCGCATTTCCTGGCCCAGCCGCTGGGATATCTGGGGCTCATCGGCTCCGAGCACAAAGCCGACGTCTTCCGCGCGAGGCTCAAGTCCCGGCCCGGCGGCGAGGAGCTCCTCAAGTCCTGGGACGAGCGGATGCATTGCCCCATGGGAATCCCTCTCAAGAGCAAGGACCCCAAGGTGATCGCCGTCTCCGTCGCGGCGGAGCTTCTCAAGGAATGGGGGCTCGGGGGCGATGCTGCCTGAGCAAGTTTGCCTTCTCGCCGCCGGCGACGGAAAGCGCGCCGGGGGGCCGAAGGCGTGGCGCGTGGTCGAGGGCCGCGCGCTTCTCGATCGCCAGATCGCCTTTCTTCTGACCCTTTTCAAGCCGGATTCGATCGCCGTCACGATCCAGGAAGGCTGGCGCGAGCGCGTCCTCAAGCTCCATCGGGACGTCGTTTGGGTCGCGGAGGACCCCGAGTCCTCGCCCTTGAGCGCGCTCCAATCCCTCCTCGCCGCGGCGCCGCCGAAGTCTTGGGCCTTCCTCTACCACGTCGACATGCCGCTCTGGGAGCCCGGGCTCTTCGAGGCCCTGGACCGGCGCGTCGCCGCCGCCGAGGAGGAAGGGCTTGAGGCCCTGGCGCCGGCGAACGGCGGGCGCAAGGGACATCCGGTGCTTCTCTCCCCGAGGCTTGCCCCGCTCCTCGCCGCGCTCGATCCGGCGAAAGACAGGCTCGATTTCTGGCTGAGGTCGCGCAAGGAAGGGACCGTGGATGTCCCCTATCCCTCGATCCACGACAATTGGAATGCGGTGGGTTCTTAAAAGCCGGCGGGTCGTGACCCCCGAAGGGGAGCGCGAGGCCCGCGTCATCGTCGACGGGGAGAAAATCGAGGCGGTGGCGGCGGGAGGTTCGGCGCCGCCGGAGGCCGCCGTCGTCGACGCGGGCAGCCTCGTCGTCATGCCGGGCCTCGTCGACCCGCACGTTCACGCCGACGACCCCGGGCGCGCCGAGTGGGAGGGCTTTGAGACCGCGACGCAAGCCGCGGCGGCGGGAGGCGCGACGGCGATCGTGGACATGCCGCTTAACTGCGTTCCCGCGACGACGAGCCTCGCCGCGCTCAAGGCCAAGCTCCGCGCCGCCGAAGGCAGGCTCTGGGCCGATTGCGGCTTTTGGGGCGGGGTCGTCCCCGGCAACGCGGGCGAGCTTAAGGGCATGGTCCGGGAGGGAGCCTTGGGGTTCAAGGCTTTCCTGATCGACTCGGGGATCCCGGAGTTTCCCGCGGCCGCCGAAGGCGATTTGCGGGAGGCCATGGCGATCCTCGCGCGACTTGGAGCGCCCCTGCTCGTTCACGCCGAATTGAAATCCGGTGACACCATACCGAAAGAAATAGGTATGGTGTCACCGGATTATCGAGACTATCTCGATTCCCGGCCCAAGAGCTGGGAGAACGAGGCGGTGCGGCTGATGATACGGCTCTGCCGGGAGACGGGCTGCCGGGTTCATATCGTGCATCTTTCCAGCGCCTCGGCCCTGCCGCTCATCCGCCAGGCCAAGAGCGAGGGCCTGCCGCTCACGGCCGAGACCTGCCCCCATTACCTCGTCCTCGCGTCGGAGGAGATCGCGCGGGGCCGCACGGAGTTCAAATGCGCGCCGCCCATCCGGGAGAGGGAGAACGGGGAGAGGCTTTGGGAGGGCCTCGGGGACGGGACGATCGACTTCGTGGCCTCGGACCACTCGCCTTGCGCCCCGGAGCTCAAGCGCCGGGAGTCGGGCGATTTCATGTCCGCGTGGGGGGGGATTTCTTCCCTGCAGTTGCGGCTTCCGGCCTTTTGGACCGAGGCTCGCCGCCGGGGCTTCTCGGCGGCCGACGCGGCGCGGCTGCTCTCGTCGGCTCCGGCGGCCTTCGCGGGCCTTTCGTCGAAAGGCGCGCTCGCCCCGGGCCGCGACGCCGATCTCGTCGTCTGGGACCCGGACGCGGAGTTCGTCGTGGAGGCCCGCATGATCCGCCACAAGCACGCCCTCACGCCGTATCTCGGCCGCCGCCTTCGCGCGGCGGTCCGCGCGGAACAAGGCCTACTCCGGGTCCGCGTCGCCGTCCGTCGCCTGGAAATCATCCGAACCGGAACCCGCCCCGGCGGTGCGACGCACGGCGCCCAGGTATCTCCACATCAACAGCTTCGCTCTTTGGCTTGGGGCGAGCATTTCTTCAAGCATCGCGTCGTACTGCGCGCGCCGCGACGCGGCAGCGCCGCGCGCGCG
>JAJYFI010000159.1 GCA_021790955.1 bacterium
GCTCGCGATATCCATTTTCGTCATCAAGCATTCGGGAAGATAGGTCCTGAAGTCGGCGTAGAGGAGGCGGTTGACGAAGTCCTCGCCCTTGGCGCGTTCGAAGGCGGACTCGAGATAGCCCAGCGCCGCGCCGCGGGATCGGCCCAAACGCTGAAGGAAGCCGGGAGCGTAAAGCCTTTCTTTTTCATCCTCCGGGAAAAAGCAGACCATGCGAAGATGCCGCTCGGGCATCTCGGAGGAGAGAGTCGAGCGCAGGAAGCGCTTCAGGCGCCAGAAAAAGCCGTAGGGAGCATCCCCCTCCGGCAGCATCCCCGCGGATTCGGAAAGGGCCCGCCGCGCGCCCTGGGGCAGGAGATCGAAGTAGCGCGTGAGATTCATGGCGAAATAGCGCACGTAGCCCGCGAAGTTCTCGTCGCCCCCGTCGCCGTTTAAGGCGACGGCGACGTGCTTGCGGGTTTCTCGCGAGACGTAGTAGGAGGGAAGCGCCGAGGCGTCCGCGTAGGGCTCGCCGTAATGCCAGGCGAGGCGCGGCAGGATATCGGCCATTTGGGGCTTCACGACGAACTCCGTATGCTCGCAGCCGTAGCGCTCCGCCACGGCGCGCGCGAAGGGAAGCTCCGAGAAGGACTCCTCCTCGAAGCCGATCGAGAAGGTCTTGACGGGCTTGTCCGAAAGCTCGCTCATGAGGGCGACGACGACGGAGGAGTCGATGCCGCCGGAGAGGAAGGCCCCGAGGGGGACGTCGGAGATGAGGCGAAGCCTCACCGCCTCCCGCAGCTTCTCTCGGATGAGCGCCATCGCCTCGCGGGGATCGCGCGTGAGGGGCTTCTGGCCGAGCGGCAGGTCCCAATAGCGAGAGATCGTCGAGCGGCCGCCTTCGTAGACGAGAAAGCATCCGGGCTCGAGCTTGCGGACCTTTCGATAGATGGTCTTCGGCGACGGGATGTACTGGAGGGATAGATAGAGGTCGAGGGCTTCCTCATCCATTTCGCGCGGAACGTCCGCCAGGGCGAAAATCGAGCGCATCTCGGAGGCGAAGGCGAGAAAGTTCGGCCCCTCCGCGTAGAGGAGGGGTTTCTTGCCCACGCGGTCCCGGGCGAGGAAAAGGCGGCGGCGCCTCGCGTCCCAGATCGCGAACGCGAACATCCCTCGCAGCTTGCCGAGGCAGGCTTCCCCGTATTCGGCGTAGAGGGCGACGATCGTCTCGGTGTCGGAGCGGGTCTTGAAGCGCCGTCCGCGCGCCTCGAGCTCCGCCCGCAGCTCCTGGAAGTTGTAAATCTCCCCGTTGAGGACCACCCAGTACTCGCCGTTTCCCCAGCCGATCGGCTGGCGTCCGCCCGCGAGATCGATGATGGCGAGCCGGCGCATGGCGAGGCTCGCCGGCCCCTCCTCGTAATAGCCTTCGTCGTCGGGGCCGCGGTGGGTGAGGAGCGCGTTCGCCCTCCGAAGCCTCCCGGGATCGGGGCGGGTCTGGTCCGAATAGACGATGCCGCAAATGCCGCACATGGAGGGAGACTATCCGAAAAGCGCTTTCTTGGTCCAGAGGGTCATGTCGCGCAGCGGTCCCGCGCCGAGGCCGACGATCACGTTGGCGCCGATGTAGGCGGCGGCCCAGCGGGCAAAACGCTTCCTTCCCAAAAGCGTCAAGGCGTCTTTGGCCGCGGCCGTCGCCGCCAACAGCAGAGCCCCCGTCAGGGGCTGCCGGAAGCGGGCGTCATCCCCCGCGAGCGCCAGATGAAACAGGCAGAACGTCCCCAAGAGGAGCCACACGACGTCGAGCTCCCGGTGCCCGCGCCAGCGCCAGAGGGCATAGAGCCAAAGGGGGAGAAAGAACATGTAAGTCGCGTCGTAATGATAGCGCCAGGAGTAGAACACGGGGGCGTGGAAGGGATAGAAGATTTCAAGAAGCCCCACGGCGCGAGCGCGAGCGATCTTCCACAAAGGGATCTGCCGCAGAATCGCCTTCGCATGGTCCCGGTACCAGCGGCTTTGCTCGATGTCCGAGAGCCCGGGCCCGGGGTCGCGAGGGGTCGAGCGGGGAAGGTCGCCGAGATACGTCAGCTCCTCCTGCAGGGTCCCGTAGAGCGCGCTGTCCCCGTCGGTGCAGCCCGGGATGAACTTGTGGAGCGCGAGATAGTTGCGCGCGGGCCATGGGGCGAGAAGGATGGAGAAGAGAAGAAAGGCCCAGGCCGCGTGAGCGGGCCTCAACGCTCCCCCCGAAAGACGGGGCATGAGGAGGAAGAGGACGAGGGCGAATAGCCCGTATTCGGGGCGCATCGAGCAGACGGCGGCCCAGAGGAGAGCCGATCCGGCGGCGAGGAGCGCGGGGCGCTCCCGGGCCAGGAACCACAGGGCGAGAAAGGCGCAGATGAGAGAGCTGGCGAGGGCTTCCGTCAGGATCTGGCCCGCGGGCAGGATCAAATCCCAGGAGGCTGCCAGGGCCAGTCCGCCAAAGAGCCCCCAGCCGCCGCCATAGAGCTTGCGGGCGGCCGCGTAGAGGGCGACACAGGCGAGCGATTCGAGAAGGCTCTGGACGGCGTAGACCGGAACCAGCGCCCTGTGGCCGAACAGGGAATAGACGCCGGCAAGGAAAAGGGGATAGCCGGGCATGCGCCGCGCCGTTTCGCCCGCGTCATCGACGTAGCGTCCCTCCTCGAGGAGATGGACCGCGTAGGAATGGTATTGTTGATCGTCGCTCGTGAGCTGAGATGGAAGGCGGGGGATATTTCCCCAGGCGACAAAGGCCAGCCGCACGGCCAAGGCGGCGCCGAACACGAACGCCGGCTCGATCACGGCCTTCCGGCGCGAGCCTTGTCCCGGGAAGGGCACAGCCTGATTATATATGATTGAGGCTTTCGTCCCATGGCGAAGGCGACAGTCACCGATTCGATCCCGCTTTGCGTCGACCTGGACGGCACCCTGATCCGCACGGACCTGGGCGTCGAGTCCTTTTTCCGTTTCCTGAGGCTCTTCCCGGCGGCCGCGCTTTGGCTCATCTTGAGAAGCTCCTTCCACGGCGGCCGGCCTTGGCTGAAGCGCGAGCTGGCGGGGCGAGTGGCCATGAAGCCCGAATTTCTTCCCTTTGAGGAAGATGTCCTCTCCTGGTGCCGGGAGGAGGCCCGGGCGGGGCGGACGCTTGTCCTGGCGACGGGCTCCGACGAGATTTATGCCCGCGAAGTCGCCAGGCATCTGGGCATCTTCCGCGAAGCGCTCGGAAGCGACGGACGCGTCAATCTCGTGGGCAGGGCGAAGGCGGCGGCTCTCGTCGGGAAATTCGGCCGCCAGGGCTTCGACTACGCCGGGGACTCGACGGCGGACATCCACGTCTGGAGGTCTTGCCGCCGGGCGATCGCGACGGGGCCCGCCGCGGCTCTCCTCAGGCGCCGCTTGCCGGGGATGCCGGTCGAGCGGGTCTTCGAGCGCCGCGGCGGAACCGGGTCGACCTTCCTTGCCGCCGCGCGCCGCGGGCTGACGGCCTAAGGGCTCCTAAGGGGCGCCGGGGCGGCCGAAGCGGCGGGCGAGCTCGTCGCGGGAAAGGCTCAGCATCGAGGGCCGGCCGTGGGGGCAGCGAGCCCCGTCGTCGCAGCGCCGCAGGGCCTCCAGAAGCGCCAGGGCTTCGGGTTCTTCCAGCGGGTCGTGCGCCTTCACGGCCTTCTTGCAGGCGATCGTCGCGGACGCGTGCCGGCGCAGGGCCTTGGCGGCGTCGGCGGGGGAAGCGAGAGATTCGATGAGCCGAAACACGGCCTCCTTGAGCTCGGCGTCGCGGGCGAGAAAATCAGGAGCGCCGACGACGCGCAAGGCGGTTTTCCCGAGGGGCTCGACGGCAAAGCCGAAGCGGGCGAGATCCTCCCTGCGAGCCAGCACGTTTTGCGCCGCCGAAGCCGGGAGCTCGACCGGCACCGGGAGCATCAGCGGCTGGATGTTGGGGCGGCCTTCCTCCACCGACTTCCAGTATTTCTCGAAAAGGACGCGCTCATTGGCGGCGTGCTGGTCGAGGAGGAAAAGCCCTCCGGCGGACTCAAAGACGAGGTAGAGGGCCTCGAGGCGGCCGAGGTAGCGGTAGGGAGGGGTAAACCAGGCTGGGTCATCGGCCTCGCGTTCCCCGGCGAAGGCCGGGCGCAAGCCGAGGTCGAGCCGCCTCTGGACGGCGGGGTCGGCCCGTGGGGGCTGCGCGGCGTAGCTTGGCGCCGCGTCGAAGACGGCGGGAGCGTCCGCCGCGGCGGGGGGCTCCGGCCGCGCGGCAAGAAGCGGGACCGGCGCTCGCGCCCTGGAGAGAGCCTGCGCGAGCGCGCGCGTCACGAGCTCGAAGACGGACGACTCGTCGTCGAAGCGCACCTCCCGCTTTGAGGGATGGATGTTGACGTCGAAGGAGGCGGGGTCAAGCGAGAGAAAGCCCGCGCAGACGGGGTGCCGATCGCGGGGCCGGAACTCCGCGTAGGCCTTGTAGAGGGCCTGTTGCAGGAGCCTGGAGGCG
>JAJYFI010000009.1 GCA_021790955.1 bacterium
CGTCGCGCCCTCGGGGACGGCGGGGGGGCAGCTCTCGGGGAGCTACCCCAACCCCGATATCGCGACGGGGGCGGTGGGGACGGGGCTCTCGGGCGGCGGCGGCACGGCGCTCTCGGTGAATTTCGGCGGCGTGACGGGGAGCGCCGCGGAGGGAAGCAACACGATCGCCGTCACGAACGGCGCGGACATCAGCGCGAGTTTCTCCGGCAGCCTGGGAGCCTCCCCGGCCCTCACGATCGCGGACACCTCCACCCTGCAGACCGTGACGGGCCGCGGCGCGACGACGACGAACGACGTGGCCTTGAACGGCGGGGGAACGGGACTTTCAGTCGCCAACAACGCGACGGTGAGCGGAACGCTGACGGCGAACTCAGAGACACTGACGGGTCCCTATCTGTATTTCAATAACGCAACGGGCAGTGTCAATACGACGGGTGGACCGCTCATCTACGCCGACGCCAACAACTCGGTCATTAAAATCGGGAATACCTCCGGCGGAGGCATGGTCGTCCAAAATTATGCTGGGACAAACGTCCATACCTTGTCTGTGACGGGAGCTTCCACCATTGGTTCCGCTCTATCAGTGTCAGGCAATGTGAGTGTCGCCGGCATAACCTACTTCGCCAACGGGACGACCTACCAGGTCAATACCGCGGGCGCGGCGGTGCTCGCCGGCGGAGTCGGGGCATGGACCAGCCTGGGCCTCGTGCCGATTTTGAGCGGCGCGCCCTGCGACGCCGCGACAAGCGGCTGCACGGCCCAACTCGGCCAGGGCACGGCCGGAGGAAACAGCGCCAATTACCGTTGGGCCCAGGTCCATGCCATGAGCTTGTACGGGACCCTCTATGCGGGACCGGACTTGGCCGAACGCTATCCCGGGAAGGTCGAGGCGGGCGACGTGGTGGTTCTGAGCGGGCATCCCATGGGCGGCGCGATTTTCGACCAGTCGGCCGTGCTCGACGGCGGCAAGACGGTCGGTGGGCAGCGGATTCCATCGGAAGTCCGGAAATCAGACAAGCCTTACCAGCAGGGGATATTCGGCGTGGTGTCGACGGCGCCCGGCATCATGCTGGGCGACCCCAACGACCAGAAGAACCCCCCGATCGCGCTCACCGGTCGCGTCCCGGTCAAGATCACTTTGGAAAACGGTCCGGTCCGAGTCGGGGACTACCTCACGTCGAGCTCCAAGCCGGGCGTCGCCATGAAGGCGACCGAGGACGGGCCCATCGTA
Organism: bacterium; assembly: GCA_021790955.1. Taxonomy (GTDB): domain Bacteria; phylum Elusimicrobiota; class Elusimicrobia; order UBA1565; family UBA9628; genus JAJZAK01. Next base: position 1,232 of record JAJYFI010000009.1, read on the forward strand.
GGGATCGCGCTCGAGGCCTTTGACGGCGCGCAGGGCTCCGAAGGCAAGATTCTCTGCTTCGTCCATGTGGAGCGCGGGGCCGGAACGGCCGCGGCGCAGCGGAACTCGGAGATCGAGGGGCTCAAATCGGAGGTCGAGGAGCTCAGGTCGGAAATCGGCCTCTTGAAGAGCCGGATCGGAAAATAGAAAGCAACGTGAAAAACTGGTGACACCATACTGATTTTTCATGATACCGAGCCGGCGGTAATCAGTATGGTGTCACCAGTTTTTCGGGAACTTTTTGAGGGGCCGTTCCGTTATATATATGGCGGCCGCCGGAAGGGCCTGCTATACTCACAACAAGATGCGAGGAGGCCGGAAAAAGATGCAAGGCGACAAGGCGATATTGCGGGAGCTCGTCAAGATCAGCAAGGATCTGAAAGAGACGCTGCGGGGACACGGGGAGATGCTCCGCGGACACGGGGAGATGCTCCGCGGGCACGAGAAAAGCATTCGCGAGCTCAAAGGGATGAATCGAGCCATCTGGACCGATGTCGCGCAGACAAGGGAAATGAACCGGAGAATGGATAGGCGATGGCGGAAAATTTTCCTGGCCCATGACGAGTGGCTCAAAAAGCACGATTCACGATTGAACCTTCATTATGGGCTGCTTTCTCGATGAGCCGAAAAACTAAAAGGGGTCAGGCCTCAACATTCAACACAACGCCGTTGAGACCCCCCGCGCCCTAAAGAATCCGATCCTTCCCATGCCCCCAGAGGTCGGCTAAAAATTCCTCGACGGGAAGGATTTCCGCGCCGCCGTCGCTTCGCCGCCGCCCCTCTTCCAGGCAGACGATGATGCGCCTCTTGGAAAAACTGGTGACACCATACTGATTGCCGCCGTCTCGGTATCATGAAAAATCAGTATGGTGTCACCAGTTTTTCATGGCGAGCCTGGGAATGGCCTGCTATACTCAAAACATGGCGCGGTGGCGACCGGCCGTGGTGGCGGCCGCGGCGATTCTCGCCTACGCCAACACGCTTCACAACGGTTTCGTCTGGGACGACCATCTCTTCGTCGAGAATAATCCCGCCCTGTCCCAGCCGCGCGCCGCCGCGCGCCCTCGAGCGCCGGGGGCCGCGAGGCCGGTTTTTCTCCTGTCTTTGATCGTCGACCGCGACATCGGGGGGCTTAAGCCCGCGGGCTGCCATCTGACGAACGTCCTCCTCCACGCGGCCGACTCCCTTTTGGGCTACGCCCTGGCGTCGAGTTTCCTGCCGGCGCCCGCGGCGTTTTTTTCCGCCTTGCTCTTCGCCCTCCACCCCATCCACACGGAATCGGTGGACGTGATCACCTTTCGCAGCGATCTTTTGGCCTGTTTCTTTTTTTTCCTGGCTCTCCTGGCTTACCGAGCCTGCGGCAAGGATCGTGGTTTCGCCGCCAAGGCGGCTCTGCTCGGCGCTTCCGCCGGGTGCTATCTTCTCGGGCTTCTCTCCAAGGAAATGGCGATCACGATGCCCGCGTTGGCGCTTTTGGCCGATGGGACGGTCTGGCGGGGGATGCGAAGCGCCCGGACGCGGGCCGCGGCCGCCGTCGTCTACGCGGCCGTCGCCGGAGGCTATCTCGTCTGGCGATTTCCCCGCGCGGACTACGGGACGGGTCTCCGGGGATCGCGGCCGTCCCCAGCGGCCAACGCATCTCCCGATGGCCGCAGGGACGCTCGGCCTCAGGCCTGGACCGCGCCTCCGCAGGGCATGCCCGCGCCGCAAGCGACGGCCTACCCGCCTTCCCGGCCGCAGTGGGCGCGGGCCTATCGGGCTCCCCTGGAGCGGGCGCTGTCCATGTCGGAGGTCTTCGGAGAGTACTTGAGGCTCATGTTTCTTCCTTATGGCCTTCGGGCCGACCGCCTTCCCCCGCTGGTCCGCTCGTGGAGGGCGCCGGGCGTTTGGCTTTCGTGGCTTTTGATGGCGGCGTTCCTCGGGGCCGGGTGGCGGGGGCTGAGACGGGGGAGGATGCCCTTGGCCTTCGGCGTCGGCTGGACTTTTGTCGCGCTCGCGCCGGTGTCCGATCTGATCCCGATCTACAACCCCATGGCCGAGCGCTATCTCTACATCGTCTCCGCGGGGCCCTGCTGGATTCTGGGCTGGCTTTGGGGAGAGATTCGGGGCTCGAGTCTCCGATCCCGAGCCTCCCATGCGGCCGGCCTCCTCGTCCTTCTCGCCTTCGCGGCCATGACGGTCCGAAGAAACCGGGAGTGGATATCCGACGCCGCGATTTTCGCGGGAGAGCGCGGCGGCAACGCCCGCGTCCAGTACAATCTGGGGGTTCTCGCCCAGCAGAAGGGGGACCTCGAGACGGCCGGCGCGCGCTACCGGCGGGCGATCAAGGCCAATCCCGGCTACTCGGAGGCGCTCACGAACCTTGCCGGCGTCGAGGACGAGCTTGGCGAGAAGGCCGCGGCCCGGCGCGATTACCTGGCGGCGTTGGCGCTGTCGCCTTCGGCTCCGATTCCGTACGACGATTACGGGCTTTTCCTCGAGAAGCAGGGCGCTCGCCGCGAGGCGCGGCGGTTTTACCGGCAGGCGCTGGACAAGGAGCCGGGCTTCATCCCCGCGCGGATGCACCTGGCCGCCAACCTGGCCGCCGCCGGCCGCGTCCAGCTGGCCGTCAACCAATATCGCGACGTCATCCGCCGCGACCCGTTTTTCCGGAAAGCGTACGTGGAGCTCGGGATGCTCTGCGGGCGGGAGGGCCGCTATGAGGAAGCGGCGGCCGCCTTGAGCTCGGGGACGGCCCGATTCCCGGGAGAGGCGTCGCTGGCCGAGAATCTCGGGGTCGTCCGGCATCACGAGGGGAAGATCGCGGAGGCTCTCCGGTGGCTCAATCGCGCCGAGGCCATAAATCCCCGCGACGCCGATATCCGCAACAACCTGGGCATGGTCTACGCCGACAAGGGAGATCTGGGAAAAGCGCGGGAGGAGTTTAAAGCGGCGGTCGGCCTGCTTCCCGCCTTCGCGGGCGCCTGGTTTAATCTCGGCGTCGTCGAGCAGAGGCTGGGGAGCTCGACGGGGGCGGTCGCGGCGTATCAGAGGGCCGTCGGCGCCGATCCCCGCTCCATCCGCGCGATCAACAACCTGAGCGGGCTCTACGAGAGCTCGGGAAGGCTCGCCGAGGCGCGCCGGCTTCTCGCCGGGGGCCTGGCGCTTTCGCCGCGCGAGCCCTTCCTGCACGCGAACCTGGGAAACGTCGCCCTGGCGGAAGGCAAGATCGGCCAGGCGGAGAGCGAGTACCGCGAGGCCTTGGCCGAAGCCCCGGGCCATGGGATACCGCGGGCCGATCTCGCCCCGACGCTGGCGAATCTGGGCCTTTGCCATCTGAAGCGGGGGGAGGCGGACAAGGCCGAACCGATCCTCAGACGGGCCATCGCCGCGAATCCGAGATATACGCCGTCGTATCTGCTGTTAGGCCGAGCCCTCTCGAGCGAAGGCCGGCCCCAGGAGGCCAGGGCGGCCCTGGAAGCTCTTCTGCGCCTTGACCCGGGCAATCGGGACGCCGCCGGGGCGCTGCGGGAGCTGGATAACAGGGGGCCGTAGCGTCTGCTACAATGACCGGCACGCGCCCGTAGCTCAGTTGGTCAGAGCGCTCCGCTCATAACGGAAGGGTCGCTGGTTCAAGTCCAGCCGGGCGCAGCCGGTTTCCTTGATGCCCTGAATTGACATTGACATTCTCCCGGCCCCCTGTTACCCTTGGACTGATGCACTTCGTCGGAGCCCCCGAAGCGATCGGGGGCCTTGGGAGTCCTCAAACCGTCCCCGGCGTTTGACATCAGGAGATCGACAACACGTGAAAGACAAGATGGAAAGCTTCGATAGCTCGATGCGGGGCGCCGTTCTGGCGCTGGCGGGCGCGATCGCCCTGTCCGGCTGCGCGCTGCCGGGGATCTTTTACACGAACGTGACGGGGCCCTTCGCCTACCGATCGGCCGCTCCCGGGGACGTGAAGGCGAAGCCCACCGACCCGGTCGTGAGGGGAAAGTCCTGCCAGCGCTCGATCTTTTTCCTGACGAGCTGGGGAGACAGCGGCTACGGCGCGGCCGTGCAGAACGCCATGAAAGGGCGGCCCGACGACGAGGTGCTCTACGACGTGAAATGCGACGCCTCGGGGAAGGTCTACTTCTTCGGCGTCTACTCGGAGCTCTGCACGATCGTCACGGGCAAGGCGGGAAAGACGCAGTAACAACGGCCGCCGCGGCGGCAACGGCGTCAAAAACTGGTGACACCATACTTATTTCCGGTCACAAAACGGGAAAATGCGTATGGTGTCACCAGTTTTTATAACGTTGCCGCTGCAGCCGCTTTGGCCGCCGTTGCGTTCCTGCAACTAAAGGCCCAAGCCCAGGTGGGGGCGCCGTATAACCAAGCCTGGTACGCGGCGCGTCCGACCCTCATCCAGCCTGGAAGCTATTTCGTCCTCTTCTATCAGTCGAAGGGGTCTCTCTCCTACCAGCCGATGCAGGGCCGGGACCTCCCGCAGAAGGCGATCGTCATGGGCAACTACCGGGAGAAGACCTGCCAGTACGGCTTGTCGGTCCCCACCTCGCCCGCCTACAACGCCACGAAGATCTCCCTTGCGATTGGAGAGGGGACTTACTTCAAGACCTTGGAGAAGATCCGCAAGAAGCATCCCGAGCTTTCGGGGCTCTTCGACATCAAGGCGGACGCGCAGACGACGTCGGTGCTGGGGATTTTTGGCCGGCAATGCATGGTCGTCGACGCCCGAGGCTTCAAAGACGGATAGCGCCGCTTCTAGAAAAACCGGTGACACCATACGCATTTCCCGGCTTAGAAATCGAAAATAGGTATGGTGTCACCGGTTTTTCCTACTTAACGCCGAGGCTTTCCAAGAAGGCGCGGTCGTCGGGCTTGCGGCCCAGGAAGCGCTCAAGGAGACGCTCCTCGGGCTCGCTCGATCCCTTCTCCAGGATGTCCCGTCGCAGCCTTCGGCCGAGCGCGGCATCGAAGACGCCCCGCTTCTTGAAAAGCGAAAACATATCCTGGGCGTAGACGCGCGACCAGAGATAGCCGTAGTAGCCCGCCGCGTAGCCGCCCATCAAGTGCCCGAAGGAAGCCTCGGGATGGGTGCCGGGCGTCATCGCGACGAGCATGATCCTCCTCATGTCGCGGGCCCAGGCTGCGGTCGGGTCCTTGGGAGGCCGGGAGTCGTGGTAGTCCATGTCGATCGCCGAGAAGAAGACCTGGCGCAGGGTGAGGAGCGCGATGTCGGCGTTTTTCGCTCCCAGGAGCGTGTGGAGCATCTCGGGGGGGAGGGGCTTTCGCGGATCGCCGTCTTTTCCGGAGATCATCCCGATCACCTCCGGCTCCCAGGACCAGTTCTCGAAGAGCTGCGAGGGGGCCTCGACGAAGTCCCGCGCGACGGAGGAGCCCGAGAATCGTCCGAACTTGGCGCGGGTCAGGGTCTGGTGCATGATGTGCCCGAACTCATGAAAGAGGGTCTCCACCTCCTCTTGGCGGCCGAAGCGCAGATAGGCGGGATTCCCCGGCGCGGGCTTCGCGAAGTTGACGACGAGGGCCGAGACGGGCTTCTGGTAGCTTCCGTCCGGGAGAAGCCGCCCCTTCACCACGTCGTAGGAGGCGCCGTGCTTGTATTTGCCGGGGCGGGGGAAGAGGTCGAGGTAGAAATAGCCGATGGGGACACCTTGTTGCGAGGTGTCCCCGGCATCATCGATCTCGAAGAGCCGGACGTCCGGATGCCAGACGGCGGCGTTCGGGATTTCCTTAAAGCGCACGCCGAGCACCCGCTCGAAGGTCCGCAGCATCCCCGGCAGCACCGTTTCCAGGGGGAAATAGCGCTTGATCGCCTCCTGGTCGAAGCCGTAACGGGCGGCCCTGAGGAGGTTGTCGTCGTAGCGGAAATTCCAGAGGGTCAATGCCTGATGGCTTGATCCCTCCAGGGCCAGCAGCGTCCTGATCTCGGCTTGCCCCTCGCCGCGGAGCTTCCTTGAAAGGCGGTTTAAAAAGCGCCGGACGCGCGAGGCTTTCCGGGCCATCGCGATCTCAAGCGCATAGTCCGCGTAATCCTTGTAGCCGAGCCGTGCGGCCGCCTCCCATCGAAGCCGCAGGGCTTCGTCAAGGAGCGGGAGATTCTTTTCCCACGCCCTGTTGTCGAAGAGGAACTGGAGCCGGCGCCGAGCCTCCTCGCTTTTCGATTGGGACATGAAAGGGAAGTAGTCGGGGTAGTCGAGGCTCACGAATCGCCGGCCGTTTTCGGCCTTGAGCTTCGCGACGTAGGCCGCGGACAGCCCCGCGAGCTCGGCGGAGCCGGCCCAAAGGCCTCCCTGGGCCTCGTTTAAGTTCCGGGTGAAGGCGGATTCCAGCCCCACTTCGGCCTTGAAGAGGGCGGCGACCCGCGCTCGCGATTTCGGGGAGAGCCGAAGGCCGTTGCGCTTGAAGTCGAGGAGCTCCTTTTCGAGGAGGCGGGCCTCTTGAGGCCGGAGCCTCTCTTTTTGGGCGGCGTACTCCTTGAGGGCCTTGAAAAGGCCCTCTCTTGAGTAGGCGTCCACCAGGAATCTCCCCACGCCGATCTCGCAGGCGTTCGCGGCGGCGCGGACGGAGGAGGAGACGGAGACGTATTTCGCGAAGGTGTCCCAGGAGGTCTCGTCCTGGAGGCCGTAGAGGGCCAGATCGAGCGCCCAGGGAGTGTCGGCGAAGCTGCGCTTCCCCCTTGGCGGGGCCGCGATCTTCGTGAGGCGCTCGCCGGCGCCGGCGAGCGCCTTGTCGCAGTGGGATCGAATCTCGGGGGCGCTCCGGTTGAAGTCAAGATGCCGCGACGGGACGAATCCCGCCGCGGAAGCGCGCAAAGATAAAAGAAGAAAAAATCCGGTGACACCATACCGATTTCCGAGCTTCAGACGAGAAAATAGGTATGGTGTCACCGGATTTCCCCGACCGCCAGGATCCCGCCAGGGCGGGTTTCGAAAACCAGGGTCTCGTCTCCCCACGAGACTTTGTGAGAGCCCGGTCTTTCAAGGAAGCGCCGCAGGAGCCTCCAGCGGAGGCCGTCGTGGCCGCGGCGGAGGATGATGAGCGCCGGCGCCTCCGGGACGGCGGCGGGGGCGGCGGTCGAGCCGGAGGGCGAGCCGTCCCTGCCGCCGTCGGAGAATGCGTTGGCGGCGGGGGTCTCGTAAAAGGCCCAGTAGCGGGCCTTGCGGGAGGAAAAAGAAAAGGCGCGTTTCAGGACCGCGTCGCGAATCGGCTTGAGAGGAAGCCAAGCGGACGCTTGCGCGCCCGCGCCGATGGGGGAGACCTTAAGCGCGACGGGGCCGCTCTCCGACAGAGGCGTCCAAGCGAGCCTGAAGCGGTAAGGCGCGCTTCCAGGAAGGCGGACGTCGAACCCGCGCCAAAGCCGCACAAGCCCTTTCGAAACGCCCCGCGCGTCGCAGCGCCCGAGGGGAAGGAGCGTCTCCCGTCCGTCTTGGGACCGCAGGAGCAGGTCGACGACGGGGCCGGATCCGATCGCAAGCCCCAGGGACCAGGGGCGGCCCGAAAGCCGGAGGACGGCCGCGTTCTTGAGGCGGTCCTTGATCGACGCCAGAGGGATTTCCCCGAGGGATTCGGAGACGGGAGGCGCCACGGGTCCAAGTCGCGGCCAAGCCAAGGCGCTCCAGTCGAGCGCGTCGAAGAATACGGCGTCCGGGGCGAACTCGGGATCCGGACCGGCGGCGAAACCGGGGGACGCTCCGAAGAAGCCGCCCAGGGAAAAAACGGCGGCCATGGGGAGGATTCGAGGGATTTTCCAATTTCTCATCGTCGGTGGACTCCCGTCTTATATAAAAAAACTGGTGACACCATACGGATTTTTCCTGATATCGAGACGATCGTAATCAGTATGGTGTCACCAGTTTTGTCTTCATGGGACGGCCAGGCCTGCGGGGGCGCATGGAGCGGCCCGCAAGCCGCTCTATCTTGTCGAGAAAAGCGTCATCCCCAAGCGGACGGCCCGTGCGTTCATGCTCCTCGATGGTCCGCGCCGCCGACTTTGGAAGCCCTTCCTTGAGGAAACACCTCCAATCGCCGACGAACCCGAGCAAGGGGGCGACTTTCACGAGCGCGTCATCGCGGCCGCTCAGATGCGCCCGCGCGCTGCTCCAGGGATAATCTTCCGGACGTCTTGCGATGCCGGCCTTCACCGGGTTCATCTCGATATAGCGGGCGGCGGCGAGAAGATGGCGTTCGTCCATGGGGAAGGACGCGAAGCGCCCCTGCCAGAGATGGCCGCGCCACTCGTGGCGGCCGTTGATCGCCAGCGTGTAACGGCGGTGGGCGTCGCCGATGGCGCGTCGGAGGCCGTCCTCCCTCTTGGGCGTCGCGATGAGGTGGACGTGGTTGGGCATGAGGCAATAGCTCCAAATTTCGACGTCTTTGAGGAAGCAGCTTTGCGAGAGGATGCGCAGATAAAGGTCGCAGTCCTCCGGGCCAAAGAAGGTCGTCTGGCGGCGGTTGCCCCTCTGAGTGACGTGATGGGGCATCCCAGGGATGACGACCCGCGGCAAGCGTCCCATATCTTATATAACGATTGGGCCGAGTAAAAAGTTCCCGAATCTGATGAAATTCGGTGACACCATACGGATTTCATCCCGCAGAACCCAGGAAATCCGTATGGTGTCACCAGTTTCCCGGAAATTGGTATGGTGTCACCGGATTTCCATGCACGCCTTGCCGGTGATGATCGTCGCGCTGGGGGCCCTCGTTCTCGGCTACCGCTTCTACGGGGGCTTCATCGCCCGGCGCGTCCTGGAGCTCGATGCTTCGCGGGAGACTCCGGCCCGCGCCAAAAACGACGGCGATAACTACAAGCCGGAGCACTCGGGGGTGCTCTTCGGCCATCATTTCGCCGCGATCGCGGGCGCGGGCCCCTTGATCGGCCCCGTGCTCGCGGCCCAATACGGCTGGCTTCCGGGGCTTTTGTGGCTCGTCCCCGGCGCGGTGTTGGGCGGGGCGGTCCAGGATTTCGTCATCCTCGCGGCCTCGCTTCGCCACGGCGGGAAATCCTTGGCCGAGATCGCGAGGGAGGAGTTGAGCCCCGGGGCGGGCTTGTCGACGGCGGCCGCCATCCTTTTCATCGTGATCGTCGCGCTCGCGGGACTGGGCTTCGTCGTGGTGAACGCTCTCGCCGACAGCGCCTGGGGAACTTTTGCCGTCGCGATGACGATACCGGTCGCTCTTGCCATGGGTCTCTACCTCGACCGAAGGGGGGCCGAAGGCGTTCGCGCGGCGACGACCCTCGGCGTCGCCGCGATGCTTTTGAGCTTGGTCGCGGGGCGCTGGGTCGCCGCCGCCCCCGGCCTGGCGCGGTTTTTCACCCTGTCGCCGCACGGCGTCGTGGTCGCGATGGGGGTCTACGGCTTTTTCGCCTCGGTGCTTCCAATCGGGTGGCTGCTTGTCCCGCGCGGCTATCTAAGCTCCTTCATGAAGCTGGGGGTCCTGGGGCTTCTCGTCTTGGCGGCGCTTCTCGTCGATCCCACGCTCAAATTCCCGGCCCTGAGCGCCTATCTTCACGGCGGCCCCGTGATCCCGGGGCCGGTCTTTCCCTTTCTCTTCATCACGATCATGTGCGGCGCGATCTCGGGCTTTCACGCGCTTGTTTCCTCGGGGACCACGCCCAAGATGCTCTCTTGCGAGCCGCATGCCCGCCCGATCGGCTACGGCTGCATGCTGCTTGAAAGCCTGGTCGGGATCGTCTCCTTGATCGCGGCGGCCTCCTTGGAGCCGGGCGACTATTACGCGATCAACCTCTCGGGCGCCGCGCACGCGGCCTTCGCGGCGCACGGCGGGGCGGCGCCCGTCCATTTGGCGGCGTTGACCGCGTCCTCCGGAGAGAAAAGCCTGATCGGCCGCTCGGGAGGCTCGGTGCTTCTCGCCGTGGGCTTTTCCCAGATTCTCTCGGGGCTGCCGGGGCTCAAGCCGCTGATGCCCTATCTCTATCACTTCGCGATCCTCTTCGAGGCCCTCTTCATCCTGACGACGATCGACACGGGAACGCGCATCACGCGCTTCGTCCTCCAGGAATTGGGCGGGAAGGCCTGGAAGCCGTTCGGGAATCTTTCGAGCCTTCCGGCCTCGGCGGCGGCGAGCGCGGCGGTCGTCCTCGCCTGGGCGTGGCTTATCTGGAACGGCTCGATCGGGACGATCTGGCCCATGTTCGGGATCGCGAACCAATCCCTGGCGGTGATCGCCCTGGCCGTGGGGAGCGCCTTTTTAAAACGGAGCGGCCGCGGGCGCTATGTGGGGGTGACGGCGCTGCCGCTGGGCTTTGTGACGCTGACGACGTCTTGGGCGGCCGCCCGGATGGTCTTCGGCGGCTTTTGGCCGGCCGGAACGCCGGCGTTTATCATCCTGGTCAACGTCGCGCTTATTCTTCTGACCCTCACGCTTGCTGGCTTTATCCTTGAAAGGGCCATGAGAGCCGTCTTGACGGAGCTCTAGTGCGGCGGCAACATCTATTGGGATGGGCGCGCCGCATGGCCTATGACTGCCTCGAGAGGAAGCGGCCCGGCCAACGGGCGCTCTTCGAGGCGCTGACGGGAGATTTCAAGCGGATTCTCCAAGCCATCGAGGGCTCGCCTGAAAACGAATGGCTGACCGATTGGTGGAGGAGCCTGAATGTCAGGCTCAAGAACCACCTTTCATCCACCCAACCGGCGTTCTCATTTCTGAATTCGCCCGTGATCTGCCGGTATATGATGCCGCCGGTGGCGCGGGAAGAAATCAATCTTCGCTCGCAGCTGGCGATGTTGCGAGAGCACCCCTTTTTTAACCGTCAAGACAGTCTTTTGGAGGATGCCGTGGGGGAGCCCCCTGGACTTATCTTGCCGGAATTGAGCTCAGCCAACTTGGTGCACCACGCCAGCGATCTCGTCACATTTTGCAGCAGGGCAAACTGCGATGTGCGCGGGCTTGAGCGCGTCATCGAGTGGGGCGGCGGATACGGCTGCATGGCCAAAATCGTGCGCCGTCTGAGCAACGGCAGCACCTACTGCATTGTCGATTCGGCGATCATGTGCGCCGTCCAATGGCTTTATCTGGCGACCATATTCGGACGCGACGAGGTGCGCGTCGTTCGGCGGGGAGAAGGCGTCCAAGAGGGCAAGATCAATTTGATCCCTCTCGCATTTTTGGAAGAGGTCGATCTCCGCGCGGATCTATTCCTCTCGACCTTCGCGCTCAACGAGAGCCCTTTCGCCGGGGTGGATTACGTCATCAATAGAAAATCGTGGTTCGGCGCGCGGCATCTCCTCGTAGCGTGCTGCCCCATATCCCCCAATACGAACGAGGAGAACGGCAATATAGGAATCATCTCTCGGGCGCTTGCCGCCCGCGGCGCGCGCATCGAAAAGACCGCCTGCGGCGACGATTCGTTTTATGCCTTTCGATAATGCCTCCGCGCCACAGGGAGAAACGATCGCGAGCATCCTTGTGCCCTGCTGGAACGCCGTCGACCGCACCCAAAGATGTCTGGAAAGCGTCCTGAAGTGGACGTCGTTTCCTTACGAGATGATCGTCGTCGACAACGGCTCCCGCGATGGAACGCGCGAGTTTCTGAGCGCGGACTTCAGGCGGCGGGGAGAATCATCGCGACGCACGACGTCCGGCGTCCTTTCCCGCATTTTATTGCTGCGCAATGCCAGAAACCGCGGCTTCGCGAAGGCGATCAATCAGGCGACGGCCCGCGCCAGGGGAAAATACGTGGTCTGGCTCAACAACGATGCCGTCGTGACGCCCAACTGGCTGGAGCGGCTGGTCGACTGCGCCGAGAAAGATCCCGCAATAGGAATCGTAGGGCCGCGCGTCCACCGATTGGGAGGGCCCCAGGCCGTTGAGCGCGTCTCCTACGACGGCCTCGGAGAGCTGGCGCTGTTTTCCGAAGCTTGGGGATTGAGAAATGCCGGCTGCGCGACGGATGTGCCGCTCCTTATGGGCTGCTGTCTTTGCATTAAAAGGGACGTTCTGACGCGCGTCGGCAAAGTCGAGGAAGGCTTCGGATTGGGAAATTACGAAGATTATGATTTTTGCCTGCGAGCCCGGATCGCGGGCTACAAGCTTGCCATAGCGGAGGACGTTTTTATCCACCATGATTATCATGCCAGCTTCCAAGCCAACGGGCTTAATTTCGAAAGCGAAAATCTGGCTAGTCTGGAGAAATTTCGCGATAAGTGGCGGCATTGGAGGAATTCGAAGGGCATGGAGAGCATTGCGGAGACGCTGGCGGCGTTCAAGGTTGGGCGGAAGGGATGAAAAGGCGCCGGGCTCCCTATATTTCCTGCATTATCCCGGCCTATAATCACGCGCGATACCTGCCCGACGCCATCGAAAGCGCCTTGAGCCAGGACTTTCCCAAAAATGACCGGGAAATCATCGTCGTCGACGACGGATCGACGGACAACACGGAAGAAGTCCTTTCTCGCTACAAGGGGGAAATTGTGGCGGTCAAGCAATCAAATGCGGGACAAGGGCTGGCGATTCTCCGCGCCATCCGGCTGGCCCGCGGCGAAATTATCGCGGAGCTCGACTCGGATGACGTCTGGATGCCGCGCAAGCTGTCGAGCATCGCCAAGGGCTTCGATGTCTCAAAGGACATTGCGGTGGTGACGCATGGGATACGGAATGCGGACCAGGGGCTGAGACCCATAGAACTCATCGGGAGCTCTCCGAATCTGGCGCGGGATCGCCTCGTCGACCTCGATGCGCAATCCGTGCTGCGCCATTCCCGCCGAGGCGAATGGAACGGCCTTTTCATCTGCGCCGGAGGAAGCGCCTGGGCGGTAAGGCGGAGCGCCCTGGGGCCGCATTTGCCCCGCGCGAAGCCTCCGCGCCTATGGGCCGACATCTTTTACGTTTTCTTGGCGGCCGCCTCCGGCGGGAAGGCGCTTCGCTTGCGGCAAACGCTGTCCTTGTGGAGGTGGCATCCCGGAAGCGCCAGTTACTATGAACGGGAGGATTTTCTGAGGAGAATCCGGCTTGAGGCGAAATTTTCCGACTCCGTTCGCCGCGCCCTTGAGGCCATCGACGGATCGCATCGCCGGCTTTTGATCGAAGATCTGCGGGCGCTCCTCCGCGAGAGCGCGGCGCTCACGGCGCTTTTGGAACGGCACGGGCGCATCGGGCGGCGCGACTTTCCCGTGAAATCATGAGGGAGCCCCCCTTCGTCTCATGCATTATCACCGCCTATAATATGGCGGCGTATCTCGGCGCGGCGATTGAAAGCGCCTTGGGGCAGGATTTCCCGAGATCCGAGCGCGAAGTCATCGTCGTGGACGACGGCTCGACCGACGGCACGGCGGCAATCCTGGCGCGCTATGGCGGGAGAATCCGGAGCTTCCGTCAGGACAATGCGGGGCAAGGCGCGGCGATGATTCGCGCCCTGCGGGCGGCTCGCGGCGAGATCATCGCCCCTCTGGACGCGGACGATGTGTGGCTGCCGGCGAAAATTTCGCGCAGCGTCGCGGCCCTCGAGGGCGTCCAAGACGCCGTCGTCGTGTCTCACGAATGCCAGTATGTCGACAAGGATCTGCGGCCGATCGCGCTTAGGTTCGAACCGCGCTATGCGGCGTCCAGGCGCGTTGTGGACCTTGAGAAGGAGTCTCTGGCGCAATTTCACGCCGGCGGGGGCAGGATCGTCTTATGCAACACGGGGAGCGCCACCGTTTACCGGAAATCGGCGGTAGAGGCTTATATCAAGTCCTGCCGGCCGCCGGCTGTGTTCGCCGACGGCTTCTTCACGCTCCTCGCCCTTTCGGCGGGAGGCAAGGCCGTCATTCTTGGAGACGTTTTGTCTTTATATCGCCGGCACGGGAACAGCGTCACCGAACGGCTGAAGACGTCGAAGCCGTTTATGGAGATGCACGTGGACGCTCTCCGGCTCATCGAGGCCGCGGGACGTCGGCTGCTTGCGGGGGATTTGCGGATGCTGCTGAAGCTATGGACGGCGCATTCGTTATTTACGGAACGCAGGAAAAGTGTGATAAAATAAGCCGATCGCAGTCCGACTTTTGGAGCCCAGAGAGCATGAGCCAGGACCCGCCGCCCAAAAACAAAAAAGAAAACAAAGGCCGAAAAAAATATCTAGCTCCTGAACTGACGGCGGCGGGAACATTGAGCGCCGCGGCGTTGAGCGCCCAAGCAGGGGTGGCGTCCTCGCGAATGTTCAAAAAAAACATCAAGCTGATGGCCGGCAGGGATTATGCGAGCATGCTGGAGAAGCTCGATGCCGTCAAGCTTTACCGTTTTCGCTATAAGACCGACGGCAAATCGGAGAAACTGCGCATGGGAGTCATCGCCGAGGAGGCTCCCAGCGAGATAACGGACCGGCGCCGCCTCACGATCGACATCGGCTCGGCGCTCGGGTTTATCATGGCCGGAATCAAGGCCCAAGAGGATCGCCGCCGCCGGCTTGAGAAAGCGATCGCCGAGCAAGGGCGGCAAATACGGTCTCTCCTGAATCGCATTAACGCCAGCTGACAAGCTGCGGGCGCCTCTGACCGTGCGCGGCGTGAACTCGCCCGTCGTCTCCTGCGTGATTCCCTGCCATAACGGCGGCCGTTTCCTTGGCGAAGCGATCGAAAGCGTTCTTGCCCAGGAATTCCCCGCCTCCGAGCGGGAAATCATCATCGTCGACGACGGGTCGACGGATAACACCCCCGAAATTCTAGATCGCTATGCCGGAGCGATCCGCGCCATTCGCCAGCCCAACCAAGGCCAAGGAGAGGCGTTGCGCAACGCGATCGCCGCCGCGCGGGGGGAAATCATCGCGGAACTCGACCCGGACGACGTCTGGCTCCCCAGGAAGCTTCGGCGCGTCGTCGACGCCTTCGCCGGCTCGGATAGACTCAATGTGGTCGCCCATCAAATGCGCCTCGTCGATGAACGGCTGCGTCCCATCACGATTCGGGGCGGCGCGCCGAATAACATCCCCCGCGAGTTGCATTTCAAGCTTGGTTCGGACTCGA
>JAJYFI010000160.1 GCA_021790955.1 bacterium
GCCGTCAAATCGAGGGCGTTGATTCCTCGCTTTGTCTCAAGCAGGGAGTTCGATCCGGCGTCGAGGAGACGCCCGACGATCTGTCGATGTCCGCCGCTGACGGCAAGCATCAAGGCGGTATAGCCCTCGTCCGTGCGGCCCTCGTCCGGACGCACGCCGTCCCCCAGAAGTTTCTTGACGGCCTCCATGTCTCCGCTCTCAGCGGCGCTCAGGAGAGCGGCGCCGCCGTCCCGGCCGCCCGCCCTGGCCGGGGCCGGCGGATCCTGACGGGCGCATTTCCGGTAGACGGCGTAGACGATCGCGCGTTTGAGAGATCGCGGCTCGAACGCCTCCTTCACGAGGAGATCCTGCGCCCCCCTCTTAAGCGCCTCGACGCCGATTCTCTCCTCGGCGCTGCCCGTGAGCACCACGACCGGGATGTCGGGCGCCTGCGACCGCAGACGGCTGACCGTCTCCACCCCGGAGCTGTCGGGAAGGCCGAGATCAAGAACGACGGCGTCGAACTTTTTCGCCGCGATCGCTTTGAGCCCCGACGCGAGATCCGGGGCCGTCTCGCAGAGAAAGGTCGGCCATTCCAGGCCTCCCTTCAGAAAATACCGCCCCAGCAGCTGCATCTCCGGATCGTCGTCGATCAAGAGAACGGAAAGGGCCTTCCCCGCGATTTCCGCCGGAGAGGAGGGCGTCGCCGGGGGAGCGTCCTCCTTGGACGCCGCTTCAACTGTCATATCGTGAGTATGGCCGCCGACGGCCGCCGCGTTCAAGATCGGATCTGTCACGGCCCGTCATTTCCCTCCGGCGAGGACGGGGGCGCCCAGGCGCCCCGCCGTCTTGGGAAACAGCAGCCTCGAAACGAGCCTCAAGAGCCTCTCCGAGTCGACCGGCTTCGCCAGATAGCCGTTGGCCCCCCAAGCCAACGCCTTCTCCATGTCCTTCAAGGTGTCCATCGCCGAAAGCATAAAAATGGGGATCGTTTGCGTCCCGCGGTTGCGGCGCAGCTCATGGCACACCGCGACGCCGTCGAGGCCCGGCAGCAAGACGTCAAGAAGGACGAGGCTCGGGATCTCCTCCGACGCGAACCGCACCGCCGCGGCTCCATCCTCGACGCCGACGACGGCGACGGGCAGCCGCGCGAGCGCCGTTCTGACGAAAAAAAGGCTTTCCGGATCGTCGTCCGCGTGCAGGAGGAGCGGTTTCCCGCGGCCGAACATTCTTGTTTTGAAGATAGGGATCATGGTCGTCCGCCATGAACTTACCCGGCGCGCCGAGAAGCCGCAAGGCCGCCGGCGTCACGTGACGTTAGGTAACGAGCCCCTTCAGGGAGGGAAAGCGGCTAGCGTGGTGTCAGCCGATCTCGTAGAAAACGGCGCTTAAAGCCGCGATGGCCGCGGTTTCCGAGCGCAGGATATTCGGCCCAAGTCCGCAAAGGACGGCGGCCGCGCGGCGGGCCGCCTCGATCTCGCGAGGGCTGAAGCCTCCCTCGGGACCGATAAAGACGGATAAAGCCCCGCTTCCTTGGCGAAAGCCGCTCTTAAGGGCCGACAACGTCTCTCGCATCCCCCACCCCGCCGCATCAGAGCCGGCCCCTTCCCAGGCGAGAAGCACCGGTCCTTCCTCGCGCGCTCCCGCGATCGCCTCCTCAAAATCACGCGGCGGCTCGATCGCGGGGAGCGCGGGCCGTCCGCACTGGTTGGAGGCCGCCATCGCGGCGCGGCGGGAGCGGGCGAGGAAGGAGTCGAGTGGCGCCCGGCTTTCAAGGCTCACGACCGAGCGCTCGCAGGCGACCGGCATGATGCGCGAAACGCCGAGTTCCGTCGCTTTCTCGACAGAGAGCTCCCACCCTCGCGCCTTGAGAAGCGCGAGATGGAGCGTCACGCGGGGAGCCGGGCGCGACGCCGAGGGCGTCCTTTCCTCGACGATTCTCCCTTCGATATCGCCGCCACGGCCGACGGAGCCTATTTCCCCCAGGAATCGCCGCCCCGAGCCGTCGAAGAGCTCCACCAAATCCCCGGGGCCAAGCCGCCGGGATTTCGCGGCGTGCTCCGCCTCGCGTCCCGAGAGGCGGAATCGCCCCCCGGCGAGGCCCTCCGGCGGCAGGAAAAATTGCGGCAATTAGTGGCCGAAAAGCTTCTTGAAGATGCCGCTGTCCTCGGGCGGATCCTTCGCGGGAACACCCGAGCCCTCCCCGTCATGATGGAGCGTGCGGGAGAACTCCTCGAGAAGGATCCTCTGCCTGTCCGTCAAATGGCGCGGGACCTCGACTTTCAGACGGACCAGGAGATCGCCCCGGCCCCGATGATTGAGCCGCGGCATCCCGCGCTCCCGCAAACGGAGCATCGTCCCGTGCTGGGAGCCCGGGGGGATTTTGATCGAGGCCGATGTCCCGTCCACGGTGGGGACATCGACCGCCACGCCGAGCGCCGCCTCCGCGATGCCGAGCGGCTTCTCATAGATCAAATCATCCTCGTTGCGCTCGAAACGGGGGTCGGCCTTGACCCGCACCAAGACGAAGAGATCGCCCGGCTCCCCTCCCCGAGGGGCGGCGTCCCCCTCTCCGGCGACGCGCAGCGTCGCGCCGTCATAGATTCCAGGAGGGATCTTGACCGTGAGACGCGCCTGGGAGCGGACGCGCCCCCTGCCGCCGCAGTCGGGGCAGGGATGCTCGACCACATCCCCCTGGCCGCCGCAGTCGGGGCACACCTGCGACAAGGAAAAGAAGCCCTGCGCGTATTGGACCCGGCCCGCGCCGCGGCAGGTGGGACATCGCTTGAGCCCCGTCCCCGGCCTGGCCCCGGTGCCGCGGCAAGCGCCGCAGCGCGAGACGCGGGCGAAGGCCACGGGCTTCTCGATTCCCTTGAAGGCCTCCTCCAGGCCGATCTCGACCTCGTATTTGAGGTCGGCGCCCCTGGCGGCCCTTCGGCCCCCGCCCCGGCGGGCGCCCACGCCGAAGAACTGCTCGAAGACGTCGCCGAACATCTCCCCCATGTCGACCCCGCCGAAGTCCGCGAAGCCTTCGGGATGAGGCCGGCCGGCGCCGGCCGCGCCCGAGACGCCGGCCTCGCCGAACTGGTCGTAGAGCCGGCGCTTTTTCGCGTCGGAGAGGGTCTCGTAGGCTTGGTTGATCTTCTTGAACTTGGCCTCGGCCTCCTTGTTGCCCGCGTTGCGGTCCGGATGGTGCTTCATCGCGAGCTTGCGGAAGGCCGACTTGATCTCGGCCTCGGAGGCGTTTCTCGGAACGCCTAGGACGGAATAGTAGTCTTCAGCCGTGGCTATTTCTTCTCCTCGTCGACGACCTCGGCGTCGACGACCTCGGCTTCCTTGGCCTTCTCTTCCTTGCCGTTGGCGTGGGCGCCCGCGCCGTCCCCGGGGCCGGACTTGCCGGCGGCCGCGGCGGCCTTGTAGAGCTCCTCGGCGAGCTTGTGCGAGGCCTTCAGGAGATCGTCCTTGGCCTTGCCGATCCGGTCGACGTCGTCCGTCTTCAAGGCCTCCTTGAGATCCGAGATCCCGCGCTCGACTTGCGTCCGTTCCTCCTGCGTGATCTTGTCGCCGTGGTCGCGAAGGGCCTTCTCCGAGGAATAGAGCACCGTGTCGGCCTCGTTCTTCGCCCCGATCTTTTCCTTGGATTTTTTATCTTCCTCGGCGTGAGCCTCGGCCTCCTTGACGAATTTCTCGACTTCGTCCTTGGAGAGCTTGTGCGGCGCCGTGATCGCGATGTGCTGGGCGCGCTTCGTGCCCAGGTCCTCGGCCTTGACGTTGAGGATTCCGTTGGCGTCGATCGCGAACGTCACCTTGATCTGGGGCATGCCCCGAGGCGCGGGCGGGATGCCGTCGAGATCGAAGCGCCCCAGGACGACGTTGTCCTTCGCCATCGGACGCTCGCCCTGAAGGACGTTCACCGTGACGGCGGGCTGGTTGTCGGAGGCGGTCGAGAAGACGTTCGACTTCTCGACGGGGATCGTGGTGTTGCGCTCGATCAAGGGCGTCATGACGCCCCCCAAGGTCTCGATGCCCAGGGTGAGCGGCGTGACGTCGAGGAGAAGGACGTCCTTCACCTCTCCCGTCAGGACCGCGGCCTGGACCGCCGCGCCGCTCGCGACGCACTCCATCGGGTCTACCCCGCGCTCGACCTTGCGGCCGATATAGTCCTCGACGAATTTCTGCACGACGGGCATGCGGGTCGGGCCTCCGACGAGGATGATCCTCGTGATGTCCGAGGTCTTGAGCTTGCCGTCCGAGAGGGACTGGTCGATCGAGGCCTTGCAGCGCTTGACGATCGGGTCCACCAGGGATTCGAGCTTGGCGCGCGTGAGCTTCATCGCCAGGTGCTTGGGGACGTTGTCCACGGCGGTGAGGTAGGGAAGGTTGAGGTCCGTCTCCATGGTGGAGGAGAGCTCGATCTTGGCCTTCTCGGCGGCCTCGCGCTCGCGCAGGAGCGCCAT
>JAJYFI010000161.1 GCA_021790955.1 bacterium
TAACGATCTATAAATATACTTGAATGTTGTGTTTACTAATAGTAAACTTACGTCGTGCCCCTCGACTTCCTCCGCCTGAGGCATTTCCTCGAGGCCGCCCGCGAGCTGAGCTTCCGCCGGGCGGCCAGGAACCTGCGTCTCTCCGCGCCCGCGATCACGCGATCGATCGCCCTCCTCGAACGCTCGGCGGGCAAGAAGCTCTTCATCCGCGGCAAGCGCCGCGCGACGCTCACCGGCGCCGGAGAATCGCTCAAATCCCACGCGGAGCGCATCTTCGACCAGATCGAGCAAGCCGAGCTCGACTTGAAGGGAGACGCCCCCGAGGCGGCGATCGTCCTGCGCCTGGCGGGGCGCGAGATGACGACGAACTACCTCCTGCCCGGACCGCTCGCCAGGATTTCGAGGCGATTTCCCAACGCGCGCTTTGCGATCCACGAACTGCCCACGGCTTCCTGGGTGGAGGCGCTCAAGAAAGACCAGGTGGACCTGGGCTTCTACTACAAGGCCATCCCCGACCCGGCCCTGGAAGCCGTCCGGCTCGGCCGCACGCGCTTTCGCATCTACGGCTCAAGGGCGCTCTGGCCACGCGGGGCGCGCCCCGCGAGCCTCGCCGCCGTCCTGCGCCTCCCCTTCGTCGTGCCGCGGCCGCTGAACGCCGATCCCGAGGCCCCCAACCTGGACGGCTTCCCGGACAACCGCCACCGCCGGATCATCCGCTACGAGTCGGAATCCCTGGAAACGAACCGTAAGTTTATTTTAAAGGGGCTCGCGGTCGGCATCCTGCCCGAGCTCGCGGTCTCGCCGGAGGATGAGAAGTCGGGGTTGGCGAGACTGCCGGGACCCTCCGTGGAGCGCGACCTCTACGTTTTCAAGCGGCGGGGGCGCCCGCTCCCCGCGGCGGCCCAAGCCCTCATCGAGGAGGCGGCCCTGGAGGCCAAAGGGAAAAGCGGCGCCTCCTGAATGCGCACGTCGGCCTCCGCTTCCGTCTTGGACCGAGACGGAAGTGGAGGTTGAATGGCTCGATTTCCCGAACCAAGCGACTGTGGGCTGCTCGGGTGGGGCGTGCCGGAGGCCGACCTACACATGCAGGAGGCCGAGGCCCGAGCGGCGGCTTCTGGCCGACCGCGTCCCCGCACGAGCTGCCCACAGTCGCCCTCAGCGTCCAGCTTCCTTGGAGGGCCGCTTCAAGCTCTCTTTGAGCCTCTTTTCATCCCCTTCCTCGCCGGGCTTGTAGAGCTCGACGGGATCGGGCATGTAGAGCTGCGGCGTGTAGTGGCCTGGGAAATCGTGGGGGTACTTATAGCCCTCCCCGTGCCCCCGGGTTTCGCGGTCAAGGCTCGCGTCGCGGAGATGATTCGGGACCTCGCGAGCCGGTCCCGTCCGAACCTCCTTTTCGGCGCGCGAAAGCGCCATGTAGGCGGAGTTGGATTTCGGCGCCAACGCCAAGTAAACCGCCGCGTGGGCCAGCGGGATCTTCGCCTCGGGGAGGCCGATCCTTTCCACCGCCTCGGAGGCCGCCTGGGCGACCAAGAGCGCGCAAGAGTCGGCCAGGCCCACGTCCTCGGAGGCCGCGATCACGATCCGGCGCGCGATGAAGCGCGGATCCTCCCCGGCCGCGAGCATCTTCGCCATCCAGTAAAGCGCCGCGTCGGGGTCCGAGCCCCGCAGGGACTTGATGAAGGCCGAGATGTGGTCGTAGTGGTCGTCGGACTTCTTGTCGTAGCGGATCATGCGCCGGCGGACGCACTCCTGGGCTTCATCTAGGCCGACCGCGCGCCGGCCCGATGAATCGGTAGGCGTCGAGAGCGCCGCGAGCTCGAGGGCGTTCAACAGACGGCGGGCGTCCCCTTGGGAAACCCTCAAGAAATGGCTTCGCGCCTCCGCGGAAAGCTCGACTGAAAGCGCCCCGACCCCGCGCTCCTTGTCCCTGAGCGTCCGGTCGAGAATCGACGCGAGATCGTCTTGCGACAGCGGCTTGAATTCGAAAGCCGAGACCCTCGACAGGAGAGCGGCGTTGACGTAAAAGGACGGGTTCTCCGTCGTCAGGCCGATCAGGATCGCCTCCCCCCGCTCGACCGCCGGCAAGAGGACGTCCTGCTGGGTGCGCGTGAAGTGGTGGATCTCGTCGATGAGAAGAAGGGTCTTTTCTCCCCGCGAGCTCCGCTCCCTGGCCTCCGCCAGGAGGCGGCGCAACTCGGGAACCCCGGCGCTGACGGCATTCAAATCGGCGACCGCGGCGTCAAGGCCGGCGGCGATCACCCGCACGAGAGCGGTCTTGCCCGTGCCGGGCGGGCCAAAGAAGATCGCCGAGGAGAAACTCCCGGCCTCGATCAAACGCCGCAACATCCTTCCCGGCCCCAGGAGCTCCTCCTGGCCCACGAATTCGGAGAGGTCGCGCGGGGCCATCCGAGCCGCCAGGGGAAGGTCCTTCGGCTCCCTCGGCGGCTTCGCCGCGAAAGAGAAAAACTCCTGCTTCATTTCTTCGCGGAGGAGAGGGCTTTCTGGAGCTGCAGCATCATGGATTCCATCTTCGTTTCGACGTAGCGCTCGTTGTTGGAGGAGGCGCCTTTGAGCTTGTAGTTGTCGGCGGCGTAATGGATCGCGGTCAGGATCGCGAGCTTGGCGCTGTCGGCGATCTTTTTATTCTGCTGGGCCAGGTCCTCCATCCGCTCAGCCACTTCCCTGGCAAGCGTCGCGATCTCGATCTGGGTGAGGCCCTCGATCTCGACCGCGACGCGGCTCTTGAAGATTTCGATGTCGACCGGGCCGTTGGAGGACATGACAATCCCTACGCGATCCTGGCGAGCTTGCGGGAAAGCCTCTCAAGCCGCGTCCGCAGGACCTCCCGGCGGCGGCTCTCCGAGGCGTGGCGCCTCGAATCCTCTTTGAGTCGGGCGTTTTCGGACGAAAGGCGGTCGTTCTCGCGCTTGAGCTTGGCCCCTTCGGCCCCGAGGCGCTCGATCTCAGCCGCCGCGGCGGCGATCGCCTCCTCAAGGCGCTTGACGGTCGCGGCGGGAATCACGACGCCCGATCCTCCCCTACTCCCGAAGCGTCGCGCCGCAGTCCCGTCCGAGCCGGCCGAGAATTTTCTCGACGGCCGACGAGACCTCGGCGTCGGTCAGAGTCCGGTCGGCGGCCGAGAAGGTGAGCCTGAGCGTGAGGCTGCGACGGCCCTCGGGGATTCCCTCGCCGGCGAACTCGTCGACCAGCTCCCACGCCGCGAGCTCCCCGGCGCCGGACGCGCCGATCGCCTCCGCGACAAAGGAGAAGCGGGCCGAGTCGGGAAGCAGAATCGAAATATCCCTCCAAGCGGATTGAAAAAGCGAGGGAGCCTTGTAGCGGGCGAGGCCGCGCGCACGAGCGGCTTCCAAGAACGGCTCCGAATCGAACTCGAAGAGCAGGACGGGACCCGGATCGAGGCCGAAGGCGCGCGCGACGCTCGGCTTGGCGATCCCGAAGGCCCCCAAGACAGCCGCGGGAGATCCGGCTCCTGCGACGAGATAGCGGGACGCGCCGTCGTGAAAGAAGATCTTCTCGCCGCAATCCTCCGGAGCCGAGTCGGCCCACCGTTCCTCGGCGATCCCCGGCAACAAATCCGAGACGATCCCCTTCCAATCGAAGAAATCGAGGGGCCGCACGCGGGATCGATCCCAATACCGCGCGGGCTTGGCCCCCATCGCGATCCCGGCGATTTTCTCCCGGCCGCGCGGAGCCCCATGGGGTCCCGCCGCGTAGGCCTCGCCGATCTCGAAAAGCCGGAGGGACTGGGCCCCCCGGTTGGCGTTGCGTCGCGCGGCTTCCATGAGTCCGATGAGCAGGGTCGGCCTCAAATATTCCCACTCGTCCGACACCGGGTTGACGAGCCGCGGGTCGTCGGGACGGGCGGGATAGCCCGCCTTTTCAAGCCACGCCCTCGAGAGGAAATCGTAGTGGTAGGCCTCAAAGAAGCCGAGAGCGGAGAGCCGCGCCCGCAGATCGCGCCGCAGCGTCTGCGTCGCTGGGACGGAAGCCGGATGAAGCGGGAACCGGGGAAGACGCGACGGGATCCGGTCGTACCCCTCCATTCGCGCGGCCTCTTCGGCCAGGTCGCAGACTTCCGCCAGGTCCCGACGCCATGTCGGCGGCGTAAACGAGAAGGCGTCGCCCTCGCGAATGAAGGCGGCCGAGACGGGCTCGAGCAGAGACTCGATCCGGGCCGGGGACATCTCGGCGCCCAAGACGGCGCTGAGGCCCGGCGCCGTGAAGCGGATGGAGGACGGAGCGCGCGGCGGTTCTCCCGCGAAGGTGGTTCCCGAAATTTTGCACGAGCCGCCGCAGGCATCGAGGATCAGGCGCGCCCCCCGGGCGGCGGCCTGCCGCAACCCTCCCGGGTCGATGCCGCGCTCTAAGCGATAGCTCGATTCGGAGCCCAGGCGCAGGAGCCTCGAAGCCTTGC
>JAJYFI010000162.1 GCA_021790955.1 bacterium
CGCCAAGGCGCAGGCTCTGGCGGCCGAATCCGCGGGCGCGGCGCCCGAGGAGGAGCGCGCCTCCTTCGAGACGTCGGCCGCGGCGTCGGCGCCGAGCGCGGCGGCGACGGAAACGGCCGTCGACGTGCCGTCGCCGGTCGACGCGCCGGGATTTTCGCAGCCGCCGCGCCCGGACGATTTCGCGCTCGCGATCGGGATCCAGAAATACGGGCTGTTCCCGAACGAGGCCCGCGACGCCGAGCGGGACGCCGAGGCGATGTCGCGCTATCTCGCGGCCCTCGGGGTCCCTCTCGCCCACATCCGGCTGATGAAAGGGTCGAGGGCCACGAACTCCCTCCTGAGGTCCCGGGTCGAGAAGTGGCTGCCGATGAACGTGACGGCCGATTCGCGAGTCTACGTCTACTTTTCGGGCCACGGCGCCGCGGATCCCCGGAGCCGGACGGCCTACCTCCTGCCCTACGACGGCGATCCGGCGGATTTGGCCGACACGGCCTATCCTCTCGAGTCGCTCTACGCCCAGCTCGCCCGGCTCAAGGCGCGCGGGAGCCTCGTCGTCCTCGACGCCTGCTTCTCGGGGGTCGGAGGGCGGTCGGTCGTGGCGCCGGGCGCCAAGCCCATCGTGACCGCGATCGTGGGGCAGCCCCCGGGAAACGTCAGGGCCCTGACGGCCGCCTCCGGCGACCAAATCACGGTCGATATGCCCAGCGCGGGCCATGGGCTCTTCACGTATTACCTGCTCAAAGGCCTGCAAGGCGCGGCCATGGACGGGGCTGGGCGGATGAGCGTCGGGACCCTGTACCGATATCTCAAGCCCAAGGTCGTCGAGGAGGCGCGGCTTGAGCTGAGGGATCAGACGCCGGACCTGCTGCCCTCCGGCTGGAACGGAGACTGGCCGCTGCGCTAGTCGAGGGCGTCGAGCAGGCTGGGAGCCTGGGCCAGCAGGCCGCGCAGGGAGCCTAGCGGCCGGCCGATGATCTCCCGCCCGGAAGGAAGGCTCGCGAGCAGCCCCGGGAGCGTCCTGAAGGCCAGCCGCACGGTTTGAATCAAGGGCGCCGCGCCGCGCTTTTCGAGAAAGGAGACGGCGGCCGGACGCGAGAGCTCCTCTGAAACGCAGGCGAAGCCCACGCTGAGGATGAGCGCCCGCAGCCCCATGCGCAGCCCGAGGCCGGGCTCGCCCAGCAGGAGCCCCGCGAGGAGGGCCGCGCCGAGAAGCCCCGCCCACAGCCCCGGCCGGCGCAGCCGCCTGAGGACGAGCTCTCTTCGCGCGAGGCCCCAGCCCGCGTAGAGCGCGGCGGCCGCGATGAGCCAGGGCATCGCAAGGCGTTTGGTCGCGACGACCGCCATGACGATGAGGCTTGAATGAAGGAGCAGGGAAAAGAGGGCATCGCGGGGGCTTGGGTCGCGGGGATCCTCGGGCGGGAGGGCGAGGGGGACGGGGAGGATCGGCTTTAAGACGGGGACGGCGTCGCCGGCCTTCTCCGGCCGCGCGACGCGCAGCCCCGCGGCCGCCGCGGCGACGCCCGCGGCGGCGTTGGCGGCGAAGGCGGCGAGGAGGGGCGCTTCGATCCCGGTTCCCGGCGCCCCTGCCCAGGAAGCGAGCCGTTGCCACCCTCGGGCGTAGAGAAGGGCCGCGTCCGTTCCGTAAAAGAGGAGCTGGCGCAGAAACGGCTGGAGGAAGGTCCAGAGCATGGCGAGCGCCCCGCCCGTCAAGCAGCCGGCCGCGCCGGGGCCGAGGACGCGCAGCGCGCCCTCCAGGAGGAAGCCTTCGGCCGCGATGGCGGCCATGGGGCCGAAAATGAAGGCGCTGGGCGAGATCGACTTCATGGCGGCGCAGACCAGGGCCGAGCGCCAGAGGAGTCCCGGCTCCGGCCATAGCTTGCGGCCCGCGACCATCAGCGCGACCCCGAACCCCGTGAGGAGATGTCCGCCGAGGGGAAGATGCGCGTTATGAATGAAGCTGCCGAGGATGATTTCGGCCGAGGCCCACAGGCCTCCCAGCGCCGCGGCCTTGCGCCATACGAGGGGGGTCGGCGAAGAGGGACCGGCCTCCGGCCCCTTCACTCCGGCAACGGCAGGGCGGCGATCTCGGCGTAGAGCCGGGATTTCTCGGCCTCGGCCAGGAAGCTCGCCTCGATCGAATTCCGGGCGAGCTGCGCCATGTCGCGGGGAGAGAGCGCGAGGGCCCGGCGCACGGCGAGGAAATTCTCGAGCACGTAGCCGCCGAAATAGGCGGGGTCGTCGGAGTTGACCGTCACGCAGAGGCCCCGCCTCAGGAGCTCGCCCAGGTTATGCTCCCGCAGCTCCTTGAAGACCCGGAGCTTGACGTTGGAGAGGGGGCAGACGGTGAGCGGGATTCTCTCGCGCGCCAGGCGCTCGAGGAGCGCGGCGTCCTCGATCGAGCGCACGCCGTGGTCCACGCGCGAAACCTTGAGGAGGTCGAGAGCTTCGAGGACGTACTCGGGGGGGCCCTCTTCCCCCGCGTGGGCGACGGCCTTCAAGCCCTCGGCGCGGGCCTTGGCGAAGACCCTCTCGAATTTCTTCGGAGGGTGGCCTTTCTCGGAGGAGTCGAGCCCCACCGCCTCGAGCGAGCCCCAGTAGCGGCGGGCGCCGCGCAGAGCCTCGAAGGCCTCGTCCTCGCCGAGATGCCGCAGGAAGCAGAGAATGAGACGGGAACTGAGCTTGAGATCCCGCTGGGCGCGCTTCAAAGCGGCGCAGAGGCCCTCGACGACCGCCTCGATCGGGACGCCGCGGCTCGTGTGGGTCTGGGGGTCGAAGAAGATCTCGGCGTGGCGCACCCCGTCCGCCTTGGCGCGCGAAAGATACGCCCAGGCGAGGTCGTGGAAGTCGCGGTCCTTGAGGAGAACCGCCGCGCCCTCGTAATAGATGTCAAGGAAGGATTGAAGGTCCGTGAACTCGTAGGCCCGGCGCAGCTCCTCCACCCCCGGAAAACGGAGCTTGACCTTGTTGCGGCGGCCGAGCTCGAAGAGGAGCTCCGGCTCGAGCGTCCCCTCGATGTGGAGGTGGAGCTCGGCCTTGGGAAGGGCTTGGACGTAGCGTTCGATCGCCATGAAACTGATATCATACGACAATTCGCCCGCCGTTGTCGGCGGTTCGCGTTTTCCGGCCGACCTTCATGCCATTGTCCCGTCTCAACGCCCTGGACGCCGAGGAAGCCCGGTCGGAGTTTTCGCGCTGCTGCGGCTCCTCGCGCTGGGCGCGCGCGATGGCGTCCCGGCGTCCCTTCGCGGACGAGGAGGCTCTTTACAGGGCCGCCGTGGAGATCGAAAGGGGGTTGTCCCGCGAGGACTGGCTTGAGGCCTTCCGCCATCACCCGCGCATCGGCGACAAGGAGGCCTTGCGGCGCCAGTTCGCCTCGACGCGGGCCTGGGCCTCGGGAGAGCAGGCGGGAGCCGCGGCCGCCGCGGCGGAAACCCTCGACGCGCTTTTTCTGGCCAATAAGGACTACGAGACGCGCTTCGGCCATCTCTTCATCATCTGCGCGACGGGCAAAAGCGCGGGCGAGATGCTCGAGCAATTGCGCTTGAGGCTCGCCAACGCCCGCGACGACGAACTGCGCGTCGCGGCCGGGGAGCAGTCCAAAATCACCCGCCTGCGGCTGGAGAAACTGCTTAAGAATTTCTAGACTTTCAGCGCCCATGGCGAATCCAAAGAGCCCCGTCACGACGCATGTCCTCGACCTGGCCAGGGGCCGCCCCGCCCCGGGAGTCCCCGTGAAGCTCGAACGAGCGCTTCCGGGCGGCGGCTGGGAAGAAATCGGCGCGGCCTCGACCGACCAGGACGGACGCGCCTTGCGGCTCCTTCCCGCCGGTCACGCGCTCAAGAAGGGCGCCTACCGCATCACCTTCGACACCGCGGCCTATTGGACGGCGATGCAGGCCCCCGGTTTTTACCCGTTCGTCGCCGTGTCCTTCCGGGTCGACTCGGAGGAGGAGCATTATCACGTGCCCCTGCTCTTGAGCCCCTTCGGCTATTCGACGTACCGGGGAAGCTGACGGGATGCCGCCGGCGGTTCTGCGCGAAGGCCTCGACCTGATCCTGCGCTGGGTGCACGTGATCGCGGGCATCATGTGGATCGGCCAGACCTATCTCTTCAATTGGATGGAAAAGGCCTTCACGCCGCCGACTCACACGCAGGACCCCAACATAGCGGGGGAGCTCTGGATGGTGCACGGCGGCGGTTTTTATCTCGTCGAGAAGCAAAAGTGGCCGGAGATCATGCCGCAAACCCTCCATTGGTTCAAGTGGGAGGCCGCGATGACGTGGATTTCGGGAGTGCTCCTGCTTGCCGTCGTCTACTGGATGGGCGCGCCCCTGCTGCCGTACGGCTCGCCGTTGACGCGCCCGGAAGGCGTCGCGATCTCGGTCGGCGTCCTGATTCTTGGGTGGCTGGGCTACAACGCGATCTGGCGCTC
>JAJYFI010000163.1 GCA_021790955.1 bacterium
GTCGCGGGTGCGGCGCGGTCCATCCTTAAAAAGCCCGCGTTTTCATCCTTCGCGGCGGGCCTCGCCGCGTCGTCGCAAACGGTCGCCGTTCCCGTCGAGAATTCGCGCTACCTCCTGATGCTGCCGCATCTCGTCTTCGGCCATAAAATATTGGATGCCTCCGGGACGCCGCTGCCCTGGTGGAAGCGCTGGGTCATCCCGGTCGAGCGGCTGTTGGGGGTGCTGCCCGAGAGTTCGCGCCCCTGGGTGCGAAGCGAGGTCTCCCTGATCTCCATCGGCAAGGCCGCGATCGTGGGCATCCCCGGCGAGATCTTTCCGGAGCTTCTGATCGGCGGCTACGACGGGCGCTATGCTTTCGGCCATCCTCTCATCCACCCTGGCAATCCTGATCCGCCCGACTTGAAGAAGGCGCCGGGGCCTCCGTATCTCAGGGACTTCTCTCGCGCCCCCGTCTCGATGTTCGTCGGCCTCGCCGACGACGAGCTGGGCTACATCGTTCCACGCTACGACTTCAAGACGCGCTCCAACGCGCTCATGCTGCCGCGCATGCCCGGGCATTACGAGGAGACGAACTCGATCGGCCCGTCCGCGACGGACATCATCCTGAAGGCGGAGCGGGATTTGCTCCTGCGAAGGAGAATCCGGAGATTCCCTAAGACGCCCAGGCGATGAACATCTCGGTCAGGAAGGCGATCGTGAAGCCCGTGATGAGCCCCGCCTCCACGACCATATGGCCCTTCAAGTTGCGTCCCAGGTGGATGAGCTCGCCCACGACGTAGAGGATGGCTCCGGCCGCGAGCGCCATCGAGAAGGTGTTGAAGAAGTGGGATTGCCAGAAGCTCCCTAGAATCGCCCCGATGAGGGTCGGGCCGCCGCCCAAAAGGCCCAGCCCGAACAAGAGCTTCCAGTCGCGCCGGCGCGCCTTGTCGAGGGGGGCGGCGATCCCGAAGCCTTCCGTCGCGTTGTGCAGGCCGAAACCGATCGCCAGCGTCCAGGCCAACTCCCGGTCTCCCCAGCCGTAGGATTGCGCGATCGCGAGACCCTCGGTCAGGTTGTGAAGCCCGATCCCGGAGGCGATCATCAGGGCGACATGGGTCGAGCCCAAGGCCTGGGAGCCGGCCGCGGGGGCGGTGCGGTCGAGGAACATCTTCTCGAAGAGGGCCATGCCCAGAAGGCCGATCGCGAGCCCCGCGAGGAAGGTGCCGCTGAAGAAGAGCGCGTCAGGGAGCTTGTTAAATCCTCCGGCGTGGGCCGCGAAGAGGTCTTCGATGGGGTCGATGACCTTCTCGACTATTTCGACCAGGATGAAGAGAAGAATCCCGGTCGAGACCGCGTTGAAGAATCCCCGGAGCTTGGGGCCGGTTCCGGACCAGGCGACGACGGGAAAGCCGAGGAAAATGGTCGCCCCGGCGACGATGCCCAGCACGTAGGGAAGCGGCATGCGGGAATCATAGCTTTAATTGAAATTAAATTTCAATTAGATGGCCGCCCGAATTTAGTATCGTGTGGCGGCAATGGGGACCTTATTGGAAAAGGCGGAGGCCCTGAGGGCCGAGGGGCGGCTCGCGAAGGCCGCCGATGTTTTTGAGCGCGTCCTAAGAAACCGCGCCGCTCCCGACGAGAGGCTTGGAGCGCATCGCTCCTTGGCCGCCCTCTACCGGAGCCTGGGGGACGCCCCTCGCTCGCGCGGCCACATCCGCCGCGGGATGAGCCTCGCCGAGAGCCTGGGCGACGCCGACGAGGCCGAGCTCCTGCGCCTTGAGGAAGCGATGCTCTTGAGGGCCGAGGGGCGCTACCCCGAGAGCCTCCGAAAATTAAGGGCTTTCCTCGCGCTGTACCGGCGGCGCAAGGACTGGGAGGGGGCGGGTTTCGTCTTGTGGGCGATGGGGGGAGCCCTCAGGTTTTCGGGAAGCCTCGATGCCTCCGAGAAGGCCTTCCGGCAGTCACTGGCCGCTTTCCGCCGCGCGCGAGACTCTTCGGGCGCCCGCTACGCCGTCCTGGGCTTGGCAGGGCTCAAGCGCATCCGCGGGGACGTCGAAGGATCGCGCCGTCTCTACGCGTCGGTCCTTCCCCGAGCCCGGACGGACGGGGACTTTTTCGGCCTGGCCTACGCGCATTGCGGGTTGGCTAACGCCTTGAGGCAGATGGGCCGTTGGGGCGAGGCGGCCGCGCATTACCGCTCCTCGGGCCGGCTCTATCGCACGTTGGGCGACGCCGTGGACGGGGCCTACGTCGATTGGGGCATGGGGCAGGTCGAGTGGCGGCTGGGCCGTTCGGGCTTGGCGCGAGTGCTCTTTTTGAAGGCTCTACGGGCTTTCCGAAAGGCCCGGGAGACGCGAGGGGAGGTCTTGGCGGGGATGGCGCTTGCGTCCTTGAGCTATCTTGACGGCCGAAAGGCCGAGGGTTTTAAGCTCCAGGCGCGAGTGCTGCGCCTGTCCCGTCGCGCTAGGATTCAAACACCCCTTGAGGTTTTCACCTGACTCGGCGTGGCCAGCCCAAGGTGGCGACCGTTCCGAGCGCGGCCGCGAAAACCGGCGTTTGCGACTGAGATGACGATCGAGCTCATCCCGGAAAACCTTCGAACCCTTTACGAAGTCCACGAATGGAAGCACGCCTGCGCCGTCCTAAAGAGCGATTTTTCCGCGGAATGGAAGGACATCATCGAGGTGCTTTCAGCTTTTCGCCTTCGCAAAACGGATATCAAGACGCCGGGTGGCGGGAAATCGCCGATATCAAGCAAATTGGACGGAGAATTCTTTAAGCGGGGCTGGATTGAAAAGGCTTTCGACACGAAGGTTGTTGTCGACGAGAAACCCCATGAGAACCCCACGCACAAGATCGATTGCTACAAGAACCGAATCGCCCTTGAGGTCGAATGGAACAACAAAGACCCGTTCTACGATCGGGATTTGAACAACTTCCGTATCCTTTTTGAGCTCCGGGCAATCAGCGTCGGCGTTATTGTCACGCGGTGCGACGAACTTCAAGATATCTTTGATGGGGTGGGCAAGGGTGCCTCCTACGGCCCCTCGACCACGCATATGGGCAAATTATTGCCCCGGATAGAAGGCGGCGGAGGCGGCGGATGTCCCATCGTGGTATTCGGAATCACGGGCAGGCTGTACCTGGACGACAAATGAGAGCGCATCGCAACGGCGCGTCGACTCATTCTATCGTCGCCGAGGATCTTTTGTCCCTTGGAATGGAACGATTCGGAACTATTCTTGCGGACCCTCCATGGCAGTTTGCTAACCGCACGGGGAAGATGGCCCCCGAGCACAAGCGTTTGTCGCGCTACCGAACCATGACTCATCAGGAGATCATGGAGCTGCCGATCCCGCAGATGGCCCAGCCCAAGTGCCATCTTTACTTATGGGTCCCGAATGCTCTCATCCTTGAAGGCCTGGAAGTCATGCGCCGTTGGGGCTTCAAATATAAGACGAATATTGTTTGGTACAAGATCAGGAAAGACGGCGGCCCCGATGGCCGCGGGGTCGGCTTCTATTTCCGCAATGTGACGGAGCTGGTGCTCTTCGGCGTCCGCGGTTCGATGCGCACGCTGGCTCCGGGGCGCACCCAGGTCAATATTCTCAGCACGCGCAAGCGCGAGCACTCACGCAAGCCGGACGAGCTCTATGACCTCATCGAGCGTTGCAGCCCCGGACCTTATCTGGAGCTGTTCGCCCGGCACCCCCGTCCGAAGTGGTCCCAATGGGGCAACGAGATCGGGACGGGCGCGATCGGCAAGCCCTACGTCAGCGCCTACTCGAAGCCTTCGTCGCCGCAACTGACTCTTTTGGATAAGCCGCGCCATGGCTATCGAATGGCGCCGGCTGCGCTCCGCTCAACCACGGTTTCTACTAAATCGTGAAGTCTTTCCCGAGGTAGAGCTCCCGGGCCTTGGGGTCGTCGAGGAGCTGCTTGGCGGTCCCTTCGATGAGGATCTGCCCGTCGTAGATGAGGTAGGCGCGGTCCAAAATCGGAAGCGCCTCCCGCACGTTGTGGTCGGTGATCAGGACGCCGAGCCCTTGGTCCCGGAGTTTCTCGATCAGGGCCTTTAAATCAGAGACGGTAATGGGGTCGATCCCCACAAAGGGCTCATCCAGCATGATGAGCTTGGGCTCGTTGATCATGGCGCGCGCGCACTCAAGCCGCCGTTTCTCGCCGCCCGAGAGCCGCAGGGCGAGCTGGCGTCTGAGCCTCCAGAGTCCGAACTCGTCCAAGAGGGCCTTCACGCGGCGCATCTGCTCGAAGCGGTTCTTGACCGTCCTCTCGAGGATCGCCCGGAGGTTTTCCTCGACGGTCAGCCCTCGAAACACGGTCGGCTCCTGGGCGAGA
>JAJYFI010000164.1 GCA_021790955.1 bacterium
GCCGACCGCCTCCACAATATGCGCACCATCAATTTTCTCGACTTCGAGAGGCAGAAGCGCATCGCCGAGGAGACGATGTACCTCTACGCGCCCTTGGCGCACCGGCTTGGGATGTTCGAGATCAAGGGGCAATTGGAGGACCTCGCCTTCGAGGTGATGGACAACAAGTCCTACCGCCAGATTTCGGAGGATATCCAAAGCCGCATGGCGGCCCGCGAGGAGATTCTCGAGGGGTTCAAGGCGCGGCTCGAGGAGGTGCTCAAGCCCAGCGGCCTTCCCTGCCGGGTGCTCGCGCGCACCAAGAGCCTCTACTCGATCTTCCAGAAGATGCAGCGCCAGGCGAAGCCCCTTTCTGAAATCCAGGACGCGCTCGGCGTGCGGCTCATCACGGACACGGTCGCCGACTGCTACGCGCTTCTCGGGATCGTCCACGCGCACTTCAAGCCCGCGGCCGGAACGTTCACCGACTACATCTCCCTTCCGAAGGTGAATCTCTACCAGAGCCTGCACACGACCGTCGTCGGCCCCCAGGGCGAGCCCATCGAGATCCAAATCCGCACCGAGGAGATGCACCGCACGGCGGAGTACGGCATCGCCGCCCATTGGCGCTATAAGGGGGACGGCGGGGGGAGCGACCCCCACCTCGAGGAGAAACTCAACTGGCTGCGGCAATGGATCGAGTGGCTCCAGGACTTGAAGAACCCCCGCGAGTTCCTCGAGAGCCTCAAGACCGACCTCGATTTCAACCAGGTCTTCGTTTTCACGCCGAAGGGGGAGGTGAAGGTCCTGCCGGCGGGCGCCACCCCTCTCGACTTCGCCTTCGCGGTCCACACCGAGGTGGGCTCCGCCTGCGTCGGAGCGCTCGTCAACAACAAGATGGTGAAGCTCGATTACGAGTTCAAGTCGGGGGACGTCTGCCAGATCCTCACGAAAAGCGGCTCCGTCCCGAAGAAGGACTGGCTCTCGCACGTCAAGACCGCGCGAGCCCGATCCAAAATCCGCCGCTATTTCAGGGAAAAAGGGATCGCGCTGTAGGCTTGGGCGATTTCCCCGGCGTGCCGCCGGGGATCGTCGCGGAGCTCCCGGTATTCATGCCGGCGCAGCCACGGCTTCGTGACGGCGCCGCGGCGGACGAAGACGAGGGCCTTCGAGTCCCAGTAGACGAGCGCCCAGTCCTTTCGCGGCATGAAGGCCCGGTAGAAGGGCCCGCCTCGAAAGCTCAGAGGAAGGTTCGGAAGCAAGGCCAGCTGGGGGCGCCATCGATCAAGAAACCGTCCCCAGGCTTCGGGGCTGCGGGCCGCTTCGGAGGTCTCCAGGTTGAGCTCGTGAAAAATATAGCGGCCGTCGGCGAATATTTTGAACCCGGGAAGCCTCCAGCCTAAATAGCCTCCCCATCCCCACAAATGAAAGGCCGGAAGCCGGCCGAGTTCCGTCTCGTTCCGGACGAGCCATTCGGCGGTCCGCCGGCAGACGAAAACCGGATCGAAGGGCTTGGCGGAGCGGCCGGAAAGCCACGGGGAGCGCGTCGTCGCCGCGGCGAAGGCCAAGAAGCCCGCGAGAAGCGCGGGAAAAACGAAGGGGCGCCGGGCCCAGGAAAGCAAGGCCGCGTCCTCGGCCAACCAGGCTCCAAGGGCCGCGAGCGCCGCGACCGCGAAATAGGGCTCAAGCCGTCGGCTCTCGGCCGTTAAAAGCCCCAGGAGGATCATCAGGGACAGGTCGATCCCCTCTCGGGACCCGCCCTTGCGCCCCGGCGTTTTGGCGAAGAATCGACGTGCCGCGACGGAGGCCGCGAGAGCCGCGAGGAGCCAGAAGGGGCGGGCGAGAGGCGGCGATCGCCATTCAAGGACGGTTTGACGGAGTCCCGCGCTGGCGCCTGCGTGTTGGATGATGACCCGCCAGAGCGCGAGGCCGTAAGGGCCGCAAGCGCTTCCCAGAAGCCCCGCGGCGAGGCGAAGTCCCGAGCGTCTCGCCATCTCCTTTTCCCGGAGGAGGGCGTGCCAGAAAAAATGGAGCCCCAGGGCGAGGAGCCCCAGGGCGAGGCCCGCGTGGCAGTCGGCCCAGAGGGCGTAGAAGGCGGCAAAGCCGATGAGTTCGGCGTCTAGGGGCGGGAAAACGGGGGCGCCCTGCCGCAGGGCGCCCCCGTTCTCAAGATAAGCCAGCTGGGCCGTGAAGGCGAGAAGGGAGATGGCATCCGGACGGAGATCCGACTGGTGGGCGATGGCGGCGGCCCAAAGGAGAAAGGCGCCCGGCCAGACAGGCTTGGGGGCGCCCTTGGCGTCGAGAAGCTTGAGGAAGGCGAGTCCGGCCGCCGAGAGCAGCGCCGCTTTCAGGGCCCACAGCCCGGCCATCCCCCAGCGCCCGAAGATCCAGGAATAAAGGATTTCAGGCAGCCACTCGAAGTCGACCCACGGCCGCCCCGGCAGCGTCCATGACATCCAGTCCGCGCGGGGAAGAGCCCGATGGCGCCAGATCCAGCCGCCGGCGGATAGATGCCAGAAAAGATCCGGATTCTGGATCGGGATCAGGAGGACGGGCGCGACGGCCGCGAAGGCGACGGCCAATCCCCGGGGCCAGCGAGGGGAAGCGGGACCTTCCGTTTTAACGAGGGGGTCTCTGGGCTCGGCCGGAGCGGATGCAGCCCGAGCAGATGTAGGCGCTGCGGGAACGGCCCTCGAGCAGAAGGGACATTTTCTGAAGATTGGGGCGGAACACCCGCTTGGTCGCCCGATTCGAGTGGCTGTAGCTGAACCCCGACTTCGGGCCCTTGCCGCAGAGCGTGCATTTGAAGGCCATGGCGGAGCTAGTCTACTAAACTGTATGATGGAAAAGAAATAGGGCATGCCCCCCGCGATTTCCGCCCGCGATTTCCGTCTGCAGGATTTAGACGGCGTCGGCTCCCGACGGCTCGAGGAGTTCGCTCGCCTGGGCCTGCGCACGGCGGCCGACCTGATCGGCTATCTTCCGAGGGACTGGCAGGACCGCCGTCCGGTCGCGAGCCTCGAGACGCCCCAAGCTCCCGGCCCGGCCACGGTGCGGGCGCGCGTGGTCCATGCCCGAGCCTTCGCTCCGCGCCCCGGGCTCGGCTTTTTCAAGGCGACCCTCGAGACGGGCTTCGGACGCGTCGAGGCGGTGTGGTTTAAGCGCGCGAGCCGCGCCTACGACGTCTTCGCCCGCCTCAAAAGGGAGATCGTTCCCGGGACGGACCTCTGGGTGGTCGGGCGCTCGGAGGGAGGTCTTCTCGGCGTGGGCGAGATGCGCGTCGAGGAGCACTATCTCGCGGACGATCCCAAGGCGGGGATCCACGTCGGCCGTCTCGTGCCCGTCTATCCCCTCACGGAGGGCCTGACCCAGCGCTTCATGCGGGAAAGCGTCTTCGAGGTTCTCTCGAGCGGCCGGACGGACGCGCCGGACCCCCTGCCGCCCCGGCTCCTTGAGAAACGCGGGCTTCTTGCCGCCGTCCAGGCCCTGCGGGCCGTCCATTTCCCGGGAAGCGCCGAGGAACTCCGGGCCGCCCGGGAGAGGCTCTCCTACGAGGAGCTTCTCTCCCTGGAGCTCGCCTGGATTTTAAAGCGCCGGCAGACGAAAAGCGTCCGGAAGGGCTTTGCCTACGAGATCAAGAAGAATCTGCTGACGCCTTTCCGCGAACGCCTGGGCTTTGAGCTGACGCACGCCCAGAAAAGAGTCATCAACGAAATCTTCGAGGACATGCGTTCGGACGCGCCCATGACGCGGCTTCTCCAAGGGGACGTGGGTTCGGGAAAAACCGTCGTGGCGCTCTCCGCGCTGCTCCTGGCGGTGGAAAACGGCTACCAGGGAGTCTTCATGGCGCCGACGGCGATCCTTGCGGATCAGCATCGGGAGACGCTCGGCCGCTTCCTCGAGGGCCTTCCCGTGCGCTTCGATCTGTTGAGCTCCCGCCTCGCCGCGAGCCGCCGCCGCCGGGCGATCGAGAGGCTCGAGCGCGGCGAGATCGACATCCTGGTCGGGACCCACGCCCTTCTCGAGGGGGACGTGCGCTTCAAAAAACTCGGCCTCGCGGTCGTGGACGAGCAGCACCGCTTCGGGGTGCGCCAGAGGGCGAGCCTCCGGCAGAAGGGGGAGACGATCGACCTTCTCATCATGACCGCGACGCCCATCCCGAGGACGCTCGCCCTCTCCCTTTACGGCGACCTCGACGTCTCAACCTTGGACGAGATGCCCCCGGGCCGCCGTCCCGCGGAGACGTCCCGATGCTCGGAGGCCGAGGCGTTGGAGATCCTGCGCGGGGAAGTCGCTCGGGGCCGGCAGGGCTACGTGGTGTTTCCCGTGATCGAGGACTCTCCCCGAAGCGAGATC